>DASXLB010000042.1 GCA_036496585.1 Vicinamibacterales bacterium | reverse complement strand
TTTAGTGATCCGGTGGTTCCGCGTGGAAGGGCCATCGCTCAACGGATAAAAGGTACGCCGGGGATAACAGGCTGATCCTTGCCAAGAGTTCACATCGACGCAAGGGTTTGGCACCTCGATGTCGGCTCATCACATCCTGGAGCTGTAGCAGGTTCCAAGGGTTCGGCTGTTCGCCGATTAAAGTGGTACGTGAGCTGGGTTTAGAACGTCGCGAGACAGTTCGGTCTCTATCTGTCATGGGCGGAGGAAGTTTGAGGGGTCTTGACCTTAGTACGAGAGGACCGGGTTGAACGAACCTCTAGTGTACCGGTTATCCCGCCAGGGGTAGCGCCGGGTAGCTACGTTCGGACGTGAGAAACGCTGAATGCATCTAAGCGTGAAACACTCCCCAAGATGAGACTTCCCAGGCCGCAAGGCCTCTAAAGGGTCCTGGAAGACTACCAGGCAATAGGCTGGGTGTGGAAGCGCCGCGAGGCGTGGAGCTAACCAGTACTAATCACCCGTGAGGCTTGACCATTAATTTTCTCGTGCACGCATTGCGTGGAGTTGTGCCGGGAGAGACTACCGTTTGCAGGATATTCAATTGACGTGGCGCAGGCCCCGACGCCTGCCCCGCTCTTTGACATAGTCTGGGACGACTCTCGAACGCCGCGCCGATATCGGGCGTGCCGCCGGGAGACCCCAGGCAACTCGCCAAGATCACCTTTCCCGGTGGTCATAGGAGAGGGGTCACACCCGTTCCCATTCCGAACACGGAAGTTAAGCCCTCTACCGCCGATGGTACTGCGTGGGTAACTGCGTGGGAGAGTAGGTCACTGCCGGGATTATTCATCGCACAGCCCGTCGCATCCGCGACGGGCTGTTTTCATGTACGGCGGAGACGCACCGCCGACCCCTCCCGCCGGCGTCGCTAGCCCGCCGGCGTCGGCACCGGTGGCGGCACCATCGGCGCCCCCGAACGCGACCCCAGCGCCCGCCGCGCGATCTCGAACGTGTGCCGATCCGCTGGCGCGACATGTTCAAACACGGCCGCCGCGTCGCGCAACAGCGCGTGACGGCGCGTCCGCAACGCCTCGAGCTCGATCCGCCCCTCCTGCATTTCGGTCAGCAGCTCCCGATACTGCTCGCAGACGACCCACAGCCGCGCCGAGCAGGCGCGATGCCCGTGGACGCGCGGCTGCTGGTTGAACCCCACGTAGGCCGCGCAGGCCGCGAACGCCGCCGCCGCGACAATCGCCGACGCCAGAAACCAGCTGGGACGCCAGGTCGCGGCCGCGACCGCGGCGGCCGCGGCGGCTCCGCTCGTCGTCAGCGTCGCCACCCGAAAGATCGTGTTCCAGCGCGCGACCCGCACCGCCGCGTCCGCGTGGGCCACGCACGCCTCTTCGAGCGTGTCGTAGCTGTGGCGTACGTATTCAGTTATGTCAGTGCTGAACATGCCTCAAGGCGGGCAAAGAGCGCGCCCGCGGCGCGGGCCTCCAACGCACGAGGATCGCGCGGTTCTCTGATCCCAGCCGTCTTACCGCTGTACGAGCCGTGCAATTTCTACGTTGGCCTGCGCGTGATGCGCCAAGCGCTGCAGGCATGGTCGGCCCGCGCGGCCGTTACCGTCGCTGGCCGAGCAGGGACGTGACGACCTGGTCGGCGGCAAAGCCCGGCATCTGGAACGTGTTCGACAGGGGCGTGGTGCCGACGGTGATGGTCTCGATCCGCGGCTTCGTGAGGTCACCGTTTTCCAGCCGAACCTCGTACTGACCCGGCAAGAGCTGTACGAGCGCCGGCGTCTCACCGCTGACGGCCGGCTGCCGCGCGTCCTTCGTCACCGAGGTAATCGTGAAACGAGCCCACGGGACCGCGTCGATCGACACCGTCGTCGGCACCGCCATCGCCGCCGGAACGGAAGTCGTGGCCGGAGTCGTGGTGGTCGTCTTGGATGACTGCTCGACCCGGGTGGGCGTGGCCGATCTGTGGGTCCACCATTCGTATCCACCAATCCCGAGCACCATCACCAGCCCGAGCGGCGCGCCGAATGTCGAGGCGATTCGCCGGGCTCGCGCGGACCGCCGCTGGCGGCGGGCGGCGACGGCTCTCGCGTAGAGAGACGCGACCCCGGCATCGGCCGGCCGGAGGGCCCGCGCCTGCGCCAGATCGCGGCGCGCCTCGTCGAGCTGTCCCCGATCGAGCTGCGCCGCGACGCGCTGGCACAGTTCGCCGACGCGCAACTGCACGCGCAGCTCGGCTGCGAGCGAGGTGATTTCGGACTCGGGCGGGTCGAATGCTTCGAGGAGGGCCAGGGCCTCGGCGGCGGGCACGCTGCGGGCGTCACGCAGCGTCGCGTCGATGCGGAGCCGCCGCTCGCGTTCTGCGGCGGCGCGGCGCTCATCTTCTACAGCGACCCGCCGCTCGTCGGCAACCCGGCGATCGTGCAGCCGCCGGAGATCGTCGACAGCGCGGGCCAGCAGCTCGCGAGGCTCGCGCCCGGCGAGTTCGCGGATCGCGTCTTCGCGTGCCGCCGGCGAGCTCTGCGGCGCCGCGACACGATCGCGAGCGGCGGCGACAGCGGCGGCGGCCTGCTGCAGTGCGGTCCGCTCGGCGCCGACGAGATCGGGGGCGGCGAAGCCGTCGAGCAGCCGGATGGCGTCCGTCGGTGCCCCCTCCGCGAAGACGGCGCGCGCGCGGGCGATGAGTGCAGTCGCCTGTCGTTCGAGCTCGAGCCGCTCCCGCGCGGCTCGAGCGCGGTTCTCTTCCTCGGCGGTCCTGGCGGCGTCGAGTGAGCGCAATCGGGCAATCGAGCCGGCGAGCAGTCGCGCGTCGGTCTGGGAGAGGTCCGCGATCGCCGCCGATCGTTCCGCGGCCGTACCGGTCCCGACGCGCGATTCCGCGGCCGCCGCCGCGTGCGCCAGCCCCCGCAACCGCCCGAGCACGTCGGCGACCAGGTCGGCGCGCGAGTGCGCGGCGAGCGTCTCGATCGCGGCGTCCATCCGTCCGGCCGCGAATACGTTCTCGGCGTCACGCGCTGCGGCTGCGGCAGCCTGCTTCGCTGCCGCTTCCCGCGCCATCTCCTCGGCGGCCTGTTCGTCGGCGGTGCGGCGCCGGTGCTCTGCCTGCAGTGCCGTGATGGCGTTTGCGACGAGCGGCCGATCCTCGAATCGATCCAGTTCGGCGAGCGCTTCGGCGCGCGGTCCCTGCGACGCTGCGGCCATCGCCAGCGTCGCGGCATCGACCGCCGACGCCGCGGATCCCAGGAGCGCGCGCGCCGCCGCGACGCGGGATGGATCCGGTGCCGAGTCGAGAATGGCGATGGCTTCGCCGCGGCGCCCCTCGATGAACGATGCCCGCGCGCTGTCGATCAGGCGCTGCGCCTCCGCGGCGGCGCGCTCTGATTCACGGCGGCTGGCCGCGTCCTCCAGTCGCCGCGCTTCCTGCTCTGCCGCCAGTCGTTTTTCGGCGGCCAGCCGTTGTTCAGCGGCCAGTCGTTGCGCCTCTGCCTCAGCCTCGCGTCGCGCCGCTTCCGCTGCGCGGGCGCGGGCCTCCTCATCGGCTTTGCGGCGTGCCTCCTGTTCAGCCTCCCCGGTCCGGCGCCGGGCCTCGGCTTCTGCGGCGGCGGTGCGCTCCGCTTCGCGGCGCCTGGCCTCGTCTTCCAGTCGGCGTGCTTCCTGTTCGGCAGCCAGTCGTTCTTCGGCAGCCAGCCGTTGTTCTGCGGCCAGTTGTTCCGCAGCCAGTCGTCGCGCGTGCGCCTCAGCCTCGCGTCGCGCCGCTTCCGCTTCCGCTGCGCGGGCGCTCGCCTCCTCGTCGGCCTTGCGGCGTGCTTCCTGCTCTGCCTGCCGCCTCGCTTCCTCGGCCTGGCGCTCCTCCTCGGCCTCGGCGGCGCGGCGCGCCTGCTCGCGCTGGTCGTTGACCTCGCGGGCCTCGCGGGCCTCGCGCTCCGCTTCGCGCTGGCGTGTATCGAGATCGCGCAGTTCGACGAGCGCTTCGCGGACCAGATCCGGCACCGTGAACTCGGCGAGCTCGTCGATGGCGCGCTGTCGCGCGTCGGGTTCGCCGGTGAGGACGATCCGCCTGGCCCGCCTGGCCGCTTCATCCGCCTGGCGCTGTCGTGCCGCGGTGGCATCCTGCTCGCGCGCGTCGGCGCGCAGGCGCTGCGCGATGGCCGCGACGAGATCGCGCGGGCCGAACGCATCCAGCGCGTCGAGCGCCGCGTCGCGCGCGGCGGCGTCGCCGTGGGTCAGCTCGTGCTGGGCGGCGGCGGCGAGCGCGGCCGCCTCTTTCAGTTGCGCGAGCTGCGGCGCGACGAGCGACGGTGGATCGAAATCGGCGAGGACCCGGATCGCGGTGGTTCGTTCTCCCTCGAGAAAGGACGATCGAGCCAGCGCAATCGCGGCCCGCGCCGCTTCCTCGTTGTGCGCCTGGCGCTGTTCGAGGTCGGCACGCTGGCGGGCCCGGACCTCCGCGAGCGCCTGGGCGAGGACGCGCTGCTCGCGCAGCGTCGCCGTCACGCTCGCCTCTTCCAAACGCCTGACCGCCGCCGTGAAGTCACCCGCGTCGGCGAAGTGGCGCGCGTTCATCATCGCGTCCTGCGTTGCGGTGCTGAGGATGATCGTCGTCTCGGATCCCGACTCTTCGGAGGCTTCCTCCATCCGCTCGCGGACCTTGCGCAGCCGCGCGGCCATTTCGCCGAGATCGGCGTAGCGGTCGGCAGGGGCCTTGGCGAGCGCCCGATCGATGATCCGGCCCAGATCGGGGTTGAGATCGGGCCGCCAGTTCGAGAGCGGCGGGTGCGGCTGCTCCACGATCCGGCGCTGTACTTCCGCCATGATCTTGAACGGATCCCCGCCGGCGATCGGAAACGCCTTGTGCAGCGTCATCAGCTCGTAGGCGACGGCGCCGACTGCGAACATGTCGCTGCGCTTGTCCACGTCCTGTCCGAGCACCTGCTCTGGCGACACGTAGCTCGGCGTGAACGCGAACGATCCGGTGGCGGTCTGGCTGCTGTTGAGCACCTTGGCGATGCCGAAGTCGAGAATCTTCAGCGTGCGCGCCTCGTAGGCGTCCTGGTCCTCACGAACCATCAGGTTCACGGGCTTGATGTCGCGGTGGACGATGTCCTTCTTGTGCGCGAAATTGAGCCCGGAGCACAGCTGCTCGAGGAGCTTCAGCCGTTCGCTGTCTGACAGCGGCGCGCCCCGCTCGATCATCCTCGCGAGGGTCTCTCCCTCGACGAACTCCATGACGATGAAAGGCTGACCCTCGAATTCGCTGCGGTCGAGAATGATCGTGATGTTGCGGTGGCTGTTCAGTCTGCTGGCGGCGGTCGCTTCCTGGCGGAAGCGGCGGCGCCAGTCGGGATCCTCGGCCAGCTCGGGTTTCAGGATCTTGACCGCGACGTCGATTTCGAGCTCCGCATCCCACGCCCGATACACGGACCCGAAGCCGCCGCGGCCGATGAGGCGTAGGTTGCTATAGCGGTTGGCAAACGGGTCGGAAATCTGCACGGTGGCGCGTCAGGGCTCGTCGGGCCGGCGTCTGGGGCGATTATACCGGCGCTCGGAACGGAGGTTCCGCCGGCTTGCCTCGGGTGAACCCTTCCCGTATAGTCGAGGCCCGTGTTCCAGAAGAGGGGAATGGCCGCCGGTGTCGCGCTGCTGGTCCTGCTCGCCGGAGCGAGCTGCAGCGGCCCGTCGCAGCCATCGACCTCCACGACCACCTCCGCGGCGACGACCTCGACGACATCCGCAGCCACCACGTCTTCGACGACCAGCAGTTCGCCGAGCACGACCACGACGTCGACCGGTTCGTCGACCACCACGTCAACCGGCACCTCCACGACGACAACTTCGACCGGCTCGTCCACGACGACAACCTCGACGGGCTCGACGACGACCTCGACTTCGACTCCGACGACGACGAGTTCGTCGACGACGACATCCTCGACGAGCACATCGTCGACGACTTCGACGTCAACGACGTCGGTCCCGGTGCTGGCGGCGTCGTTCGTGGTAACCCCCGGCACGAACGGGTCGCCCTGTCAGATCGACGCGAGCGCGGGCGGTCAAAAACTCCAGTGCACGTTCGACGCCTCCGCATCGACAGGCTCGATCATCCGTTACGAGTTCCGGGTCAACCGCACTGGCGGTTCACCCGATTTCCAGTCCTCGTCCGCCACCATCTCCAATCCGTCGCTGACCTGCGGCACGTTTGTAAACGGCACCGTTTCCCCGCCGGTCGAGCTAACCGTTTTCTCGTCGACGAGCAGCGCGGTGACTTCCAAACTCGTCACATTCAAGAAGGACACGGGCTGTTGACAATCGCGCAGCCCGCGCGAACACGAGCATGAGACATCTCGATCGGGCCCTGCCAACCTGCGTCGTTGCGTTGATGCTGTTTGCCCTTGGCGCCGCGCCTGCGAACGCACAATCGACCGCACAGATTCCCTTGCAGTTCGACTTTCTCGATCCCGGTGCGCGCAGCTTGGGGCTCGGAAGCGCCTTCGTCGCGGTTGCCGACGATGCGACGGCGGCATTCACCAACCCCGCGGGTCTGACCTCCTTGATCAAGCCGGAGTTCTCGGCCGAGCTTCGCTACCGGCGTCTCGAAACGCCGTACCTGGCGGGCGGGCGTATCTCCGGAACCGTCACCAACATCGGCGCCGACACGATCGCCGGCCCCCTGTATGTGGACAGCATCGACTCGGCATCCTTGCCTTACTACTTGTCGTTTGTGTATCCGGCTGGCCGATGGCGGCTGGCGGGCTATCGGCACGAGCTGCTGAACCAGGAAAATTCATTCGCGTCCGCCGGCGCCTTCGAGCAGGTGATTTTTGCCGGCAACCCGACGAACGCCGCGCGTGACAACGCGCTCGAAGGCACGCGCGACCTTCAGATTGAGAATTACGGAGGGACCGTCGCGTATCGCATCAACAGCGCCCTTTCGGTGGGTGCGGGCGTCTCGATCTATCACCTCGACCTGACGTCCAACTTCGCGAGATATGGATTTGTCGGCAACGTCTTCGGCCCGGTCGATCACAGCAGCGTCGGTTCGACCGCGTCGCAGACCGGCAGCTCGACTCAGGCCGGAGTCAACGCCGGGCTGCTCTGGATGGTTGCCCCCAAGGTGCATGTCGGTGCGGTTTTCCGCCAGGGCGTCTCGCTCGCCTTCACCCAGACCGACGTCGTTCCCGATCGGCCGACGCTGACGCGTACGGGAGATTTTCGATCGCCGAATGTCTTCGGCGCCGGCATACGCGTCCAGCCGCGCGACGACTGGTCGTTCAGTGTCGATTACGACCGCATCCAGTATTCACGCGTCAAGCAGGACTTTATCGACTTTCAGGCCATCTCCACCGGCACGCAGGATCAGCTCAGCATCGAGGATGCGAATGAAGTGCACGCCGGCGCGGAATATGTCCTGACGAAGGTTGCGCATCATCCGGGAATTCGTTTCGGGGTCTGGTACGATCCGGATCACGCGGTGACGTATTTGTCGGACGGCTCGAACAGCCAGATCGACGTACGGCTGAAGGCAACGCTACCCGGCGGCAAGAGCCTCGTGCACTACTGCGCCGGATTTGGCATGCCCCTGTCGGACCAGTTCGAGTTCAACATCGGCACGGACATGTCATCGCAACGCCGTTATTTCTCCGCCTCAGTTGTCGCGCGCTTCGGCAAGTAGCCGCGGCACTACCCACCGGTCTCGAGGGCGCGCAGGATCTTTGGCGCGATGAAACGGCGATCCTGCGTCAGTTCGTTGTGTCCAGCGGTCCGCTGATATCGCAGGCGCGCCGCTCGAATACGGGCGCTCGCTTCGGCAGGCGGTCCGAGCAGCGCGAGCGCAGCCTCGCTGCAGGCAAGATAGAAATGCACGCGCGCCGGCGCACGGGCGCCCGCGTCGAGCGGCGTCAGCAGCCGTATCGTCTCCTTGTAATTCCCCTGATAGAACGCCAGCAGCGCCAGCCGCTGCGCATCGCCGGTCGTCAGCGCGACCAGCGATAAATCGAACGCCGCGAGCTGCGCGTTGCGCGGATCGAGCGTGCGTAACGCGGCGATCGCGCCCGCGGCAGTCTTCGCATCGCCGGCCGAAAGCGACTGCCGCACGGCGTCCTCCGCCTGGCCGCGATCGATTTGCGACTGCAGGTTCCGCACCGCGCCGGCATCCGCCCCGAGCCGGCTGGCCTCGCCGGCAGCCGTGCGGGCAGCGGCGAAGCGCCGGCTGTCGAGTTCCGTCTGCGCCTGCGCGAGCGCGCGATCGCGTTCGATGCGACGCATCAGCGCATCGGCGCGCGCCGGCTCCAGTCCGGCGGTGCGTGCCTTTCCAGCCGACAGGATCGCGGCATCGAACTGTCTGGCCTGGAGCGCAGTTTCGGCCGAAGTGAACAGCCGCTCGAACTCAATCCGCTTCACCAGATCGTCGACCGGCGCGGCGTTCACGTTCAAGCTCCGCGCGCGGGCGGCAGCGCTGGCGGCCGTGTCGAACCGCTTTGCCGCGAGCTCCTCCCGGGCCTGTTGCATGTCCTGATCGAACTGCGTCCGGCGCGCCGCGCTCTCATCGCCGCGGCCCGGCGGTCCAGTGCCGGTCGTGGACGGATTGCTCTTGGGTGGATCAATCGCGGGAGGCGCGCCCGTGTTGGCGGCATTCGCCGCCGCGCTGCTCAAGGCGGCATCGACGCGGCTGCGCGCGCTGACGAACTCGGGATCGTTCGCCTTCAGCAGCCGCGCCGCTCGTTCCAGTGCGGCGTTCGCTTCGGCAGGCTTGTTGGTATGGGCGTAGACGATCGCCAGGTACAAATCAGGAACGAACGGCTTGCGGATCTGGCTGTACCACAGCACGCTCGCCCCGGGAGATCGTCCGTCCTTGCGCGCTTCCTCGACGGATTGCGCGAGCTTCTTTTCCGCCTCGGCCCAGTTCTGATCCTTGACCGCCTTGACGCCCGCCTCGTAGGTCTTGTACCACTGCGCCTCGGCGCTCGGCACTCCGGCGCCAAGGCACAACCACGCGAGCGCGGCCAGGAGACGCAGGAAGCGGCAGGTCATCGCGATCTGCGCGAATTATAGCAACCCCTCATCTGACACCGGCCGGCGCCGGATCGCCGTCCGGCATGGCGATGCGATAGAAGGCGTAGCGGTAGTCGCGTTCGCGGAACTCGGCGATGCGCGTGGTGCGGAACGACGAGAGGACATGGGTGCAGAACGCGTTCTGCACCGGATCCGAGACGTTGCACCAGAAATTCCAGTGGATGTAGACGCCGCCGGCGTAGCGCCGATTGAGGTCCCTCCGGACGTATTCGGGCTGGTCGGCGGCAATCGACAGCTGCGCGGCGCTGATCCCCCAGACGTGGAACATGCCCGGATTGTGCGTCAGCACCAGCGCGTTGCGCGGCAGCGTCTTCGCCGTCGCTTCGGCGAACGCGACGTCGGCCCGCGCCGCCCATGCCTCCTCTCCGACGGCTCGCATCAGCGGCAGGTACCACGTCGCCTGCAGCGTCAGCGCCGCCACGACGATCGAGACACCGCGGCCGGCCGTGAGCGGCCGCGCGTCGAGCGTCCTCGAGAGTGTCGCGGCGCCAAGGCCGGCGAGCACGGCGATCGGTGCGTAGGTCAGCAGCGAATAGCGGATGTCGGCGCCGTAGTCGTAGCTCCCGGCATAGAACAGCACATAGATGCCGGCGAACGCCAGGAGCCAGAGCAGCATGACGCCGACGGCGCGCGAACGGCGAAGCCACGCGCCGAACACCGCCAACGCGGTCAGCGCCACGGGGAAGCGGGCGTCCCACAGATAGAACCAGCCGTTGATGCGCAGGTTTGGTCCAAGGAACATCAGCGCCAGGCGCGGGCCTTGCGTGCCCCACCCCTCGTGGCGGACCGACGCCAGGTGCGCCAGCGAGACGATCGAGAGGGCCACGGCGCCGGCGGCCGCCAGCCAGAGTCGTCCGGTTTTCAATTCGCGCGAGGCCATCAACACGATGGCGGCGGCCACGGGCAGCGCGAGCACCGGCATTTCCGGCCGGTAGGTCATGGCGTAGGCGCCGGCCGCCGCGACCATGACCAGACTGGCAGTCGAACGGAGCCTGACGTATGCGCCGGCTGCGAGAAGCACCCATCCTGCCGCCAGCGCGCTGGCCGGTTCGCTGGCCGCGGTATGCGACCAGAGCACTTGCTCAGGAATGATCGCCGCAGCGAGTGCCGCGAACCCGGCTGCCCGCGGATCGCGGAAGAAAACCAGCGTCACCATGAAGACGACCCAGGTGGTCGCCCCATGGACCAGACCGTTGAGGACATGCGGCGACCGGCTCGAGACGCCGAACAGCCGGTAGACCACGCTCAACAAGTGCGGGTAGCCGTACGGCTCCTTGTTGTATTCACTGCGCTCGCATTGCAGCCGCTGGTACTCGACCGTGCCCTGGTTGCACATCTGCGCGCGATGCAGGTCGGTGAGATTCTGCGCGACGGATTCGTAAATTTGCTCGTCGTAGTAGATGCGGTTGGTCGCCGGCGCAACGCCCAGCGCCAGTCCGATCGCGAGCGTTGCCGCGCCCGCCGCAGCCCATTTGTCGGCCCGGCGCAGCTCGAGGTGTCCGAACAGCTGGCGCAGGGTCGCGAGCGACGCGACGCCGACGAGCGCCAGCAGGGCATCGAGCATCCAGAACTGGGTCGCCTCCAGCACCTCGCGCAGCCGATCGGCGGGGATCGTGGCGATCCAGATCATCGCCGCGGCGACCGTCGCGGCCACGGCGGCCGGCAGCGTCCAGGGCAGGCCACGCTCACTCCCCGGCACGGCTGGTCACGAGAAAAGGACCGAGCGCGAGGGCGTCGGCGCCCGCCCGAAGATACACATCCACGGCATCCTCAGGCGTGCAGACGAGCGGCTCGCCATGGATGTTGAAACTCGTGTTGAGGAGGATGCCGCGGCCGGTCCGCCTGCGGATCGCGCGCAGCAGCGCCGCGAACGGCCCATCCGCCTCGTCGTCGACGAGCTGCGGTCGGCACGTGCCGTCGATACCGATCACCGCACCGAGATCCGCCCGGCATCCAGGCTTGACCGTATGCGCCATTGTCATGTGCCGGTTGAGTGGCGGCGCGTCATCCCAGTCCTCGAGCACCCGCCGCGCTTCGGACACCAGCATGCTGGGGCAGAAGGGCTGATACCAGACGCGTCGCTTGAGCACGAGGTTCAGGCGATCGCGAAGCTGAGGACGGTCGGCTCTCGCCAGCACGCTGCGATGGCCGAGCGCCCGCGGGCCGTACTCCATCCCGCCCTGAAACCACATGACCACCGCGCCTCGCTCGAGGAGGTCGGCCGCGGCCTCAGTCACCTCGGCGCGAGACGGGCTCAGGCCGCGCGCGGCAAGCGCCGCGGCCATGCGGTCCTCGGGGTACGCGGGGCCGATCGCCAGGCTGTCGAGCTCGAGGCGGGGCGCGGCGCCCGCCCGACCTGCCATCGACAGCGCCGCCCCGAGCGCCAGGCCTCCGTCGCCCATATGGGGGAAAACGTAGAGGCTGTCGACGGCGTCGAGCAGCCGTGCCTGGCGCGTCGCCTTGATGTTGGACGCGACGCCGCCCGCGACGGCGACGCGCCGCTGCCCGGTGCGAGCGACCGCGTCCTGCACCAGCGCGACGGTGGTCTTTTCGACCGCGCGCTGCGCCATGCGGGCGAACTGCTCGTTGGGCACCCGCCAGTGCAGTGCGGCAAGGCGGCGCCTCAGGCTGGCACCGGTGCGGGCCATGACGATCCGTCCGTCCTCGACGCGCAGCAGATCGAGCAGAGGGTTGTCCGCATCGGACACCGCCGGCGCATAGTCGGCGAGCGCCATCACTTTCCCTTCGTCCTCGAGCTCGCGCATGTTCAGGAGCGTGGTGACGTGCTCGAAGAAGACGCCCAGCGAATGGGTGGCCGGGGTCGCCGACACACGGGTGAGCCTGCCGCCCTGGAACGTGCTGGTCGTCGCCGACAGTCCGTCGCCGACGCCGTCGATGGTGACCACGGCGCAGGCGTCGAAGCCGCTCGCGCAGGCGGCGGCGATTGCGTGGCAGTCGTGATGATCGAAGACGTGCACCGCCGCGCGCGTCAATCCCGCGCGCCGGAGCGTGCCCTGCAGAAGGGATCGGCTCCAGGCGCGCGTCATCCGATTGGGCGGCCACGTCGTCAGCGCGTACTTGGCGTCGCGGGTGAGCGTCGAGATCACCCCGGGCCGGGCCTTGCGGCGCCGCACGAGATAGTAGCGTTCGCGGGTCCAGGGCGCGAGACGGCCGATCGTCTTCGCCACGTCGGCGGTCGACGCGGCGACGGCGTCGATCCGCTCCGGTCCAAGGTTGGCCGAGGCGAGGCAGGCCTCGATCGATCGTGTCGGGAAGCCGATTTCGAGCTTCCGCCGCGTCAACCGCTCTTCGTTGACCGCGGAGACGAGCGTCCCGTCGACGAGCAGCGCCGCGCCGGCATCGTGGCCGTCCCAGATCCCGAGGATGTTCATGTCAGGAGCGGAGCGACTGTAGCACGACGTCCAGCTGCCCCACGGAGCGTGCGAGGGACTCGCCGCTTCCTGCAGGGATGGTCGAGGGCGCCCACCGTACTGTATCGTTGGCGCCATGAACGTGATCTCGAGGCGCAGGCACGAAGCGCGCGTGCGATGAGTGCCTTGTCGCCGCGCGGCAGCGTCAGCCGGCTGTTCTGGAGCCTCGTCTGGCCGCGGATTCACCATCGGGTCGAGCGCACGTTCTTCACGGCCCTGCTACTCAAGACGAACAACTTCACCGAGGTCCGCTGGCTCGGTCAGCCAATCCTCCAGAACACGCTCGATCTCTGGACCATCCAGGAGACGATCGCCGCGCTGCGGCCGGCGCTGATCGTCGAGACCGGGACCAACCGCGGCGGCAGCTCGCTCTTCTACGCGCACCTCTTCGATCTGATGGAGACCGACGGCCGAATCGTCACGATCGACATCGCCAGGCAGCACGATCTGCGGCATCCGCGCATCACGTATTTGATCGGGGATTCCGCCTCGCCGTCGATCGTGGCGTCCGTACGCGGAATGGCGGAGGCGGCTCGCGGACCGGTCCTGGTGATTCTGGATAGCGATCATTCGGCGGGCCATGTCGCCAGCGAGCTCGAGGCGTACGGACCGCTCGTGACGCCGGGCAGCTACATGCTGGTGCAGGACGGCTCGATCGACACGCAACCGTACTTCAAGAGCTCGCGTCCTGGGCCGGTGCCGGCGATCCACGAGTATTTGGCACGCCACCCGGAGTTCGGCATCGATCGGGAGAAATGTGATCGCTTCCTGGTCACGCATCACCCAGACGGCTGGTTGAAGCGGCGCGAAGGGGGGGCGGAGTAAGCGGCGGCCAGGCGGGGAGCCCGTCCCGGAAAACCCGGGGCCTCACGATGCGGATGCCCTCATCCGCGCCCGTCGGGCCCGTCCCCAGGTGGTGACGGGCCCGCGGTCGCGGCGGTTGCGGTCAGTAGCGGAAGTAGCCGTCGGCGCGGAACGTCGTGGTGTCGCCCGGCCGCACGTAGACGTCGAACGCCATCGGCTGATACCCACCCCACGCCACTTCGACGTGATGCGGACCGGCTTCCAGGTTCATGTGCTGGAAGATGCCGTCGAAGTCGTCGACGATGCCGACGTAGTAGCCGTCGGCGAACACCTGCGCATCCCGCGGAGCGCCGGTGATGCGCACGCCGCCGTAGAGGTGCCCCGGAATCGGATTGAAGTAGTAATCCGGCGTGTATCCGTACGGGTAATAGCCGTCGGCGCCGTAGTAGACGCCGACGCTGAAGCTCGGATGATAGGCGTACGGACGATACGGAATCACCCGCACCACCTGCGGGTGCACGACGTAGGCGTTATAGCGGTGCACACCCGTCACGTACGACTCGTAGTGACGATTGTCCCAGCGACGCCCGTCGTTGTTGGCATACGCGTAGCTGCGGCCGTTGCTGGAGGCGCGGTTGCCGGCAACGACATGGTCCTGGCGCGGCACCGCGATCTCACGTTGCGGCTGCACAGACTGACGTTGCGGCTGTACAGACTGACGCTGCGGCTGCACAGACTCACGGCGCGGCTGCACCGACTGCGGTTGCACGTTCTCCCGCTGCGGTTGCGCGTTCTCCCGCCGCGGCTGCACCTGCTGCGGGCGGACCTGCTGCGGTTGAGCCGCCTGGCGGCTGGGCTGCGCCTGCCCGTGAGCCCGCTGGGCCTGCTGCTGATGCTGTTCCGTTTGCGGCTGCTGGCGCGGACGCGCATGGTCGGACTCCGCCGCCTGCGCGTGGTTGTCACCGGAGTGATGCCGCTCCTGATCCTGCGCGCTCACCGGCATCGCGACCGTAGATGCAAGCGCCAGGGTTGAAATCAGTGTCGTGAGTTTCATAGCGGGGGTCTCCTTCCCCTGGACCTGTTAGAGGCAACAGGGGTGCCAAGCCGCGCCGAGCAGAAACCCACAGGATTTCAACGAACTGTCATGAATGCGTCCTCGAAACAAGACAGATGCGGCAGGGCTACTGCCTGGACGAGGCGAGGATGCGCTCCATCTCATCCATGACGCGATTCACTTTCTGCAGCGTCAGCGCGAGCGGCTCGCCGGTCGTCATGTCGACGCCGGCATCCTTGAGCAGATCGATGGGGTATTTCGAGCCACCCGCCGACAGGAAGTTCAGGTAGCGCCGGGTGGCGCCCGCGTCCCCTTCGAGCACCTTCTCCGAGAGCGCCGCAGATGCGGTGAACGACGTTGCGTACTGGAAGACGTAGAAGTCCAGGTAGAAGTGTGGAATGAACGCCCACTCGTGCCGAACCTCGTCGTCGACGATGCAGATGCCTTTGTCGTGCCCGTAGTACTTCCGCACGATTTGGAGGTAGAGCGCGTCGAGCGCGTCGCCGGTGAGCGGTTCCCCCTTTTCGGCCATCTCGTGGATGCGCAGCTCGAACTCGGCGAACTGGGTCTGCCGGAACACGGTGCCCTTGGCATTCTCGAGATAGTTGCCGAGCAGCGACAGCCGCGTCTCGGGATCCTTGATCGTGCGCAGCATGTAGTCGTTGAGCAGCGCCTCGTTGAACGTCGACGCGACCTCGGCGACGAAGATCGGGTAGTTGGCGAGATGGAAGGGCTGCGTCTTGTTGGACAGGTAGCTCTGCATCGTGTGTCCGAGCTCGTGCGCGACGGTCGTCATGTCGGCGTACTTGCCGTTGAAGTTGATCAGCATGTAGGGATGCACGTCGTAGGCGCCGCCGTTCGAGTAGGCGCCCGACTTCTTCCCTTCGGTCGGCATCAGGTCGATCCAGCGATCGTCGAACGCCTTCTTGATCGCGGCCGTGTAGTCGGGTCCGAGCGGCGCGACGGCGGCCAGAATGTTCTGTTCCGCCTCCGCCGGCGTGTAGCTCAGATCGGCAGTGGCGACGAGCGGCGCGTAGAGATCGTAGTAGTGCAGCTCCTGCAGCTTCATCATCTTCTTGCGTAGCTGCAGGTAGCGGTGGAACGTCGGCAGCCCGCGGTTGACGCCCTCCACCAGCTGACTGTAGACCGAGACCGGAACGCTCGGGCCGTCGAGCGCCGATTCGACCGCGGTCTTGTAGTGGCGGGCGTTGGCCGCGAATTCGTCCGACTGCACCTGGCCGTTCAGCGTGGCCCCGAACGTGCCGCGGAACGTGCCAATCGCGTCGAAGAAAGTGTGCATCACCAGCTTGCGATCGTCGCGATTCGGCACGCTGCGATACAGGCTGAATCCCGCCGAGTCGAGTCGAGCCTTGGTGCCGTCGCTCAGCGTCACCGTCGGGTAGGGGAAGTCGGCGTTCGCCAGGATGTTGTAGATCGAAGACGGCTGGCTGGACACGGTGGAGGCGGCGGCGATGAGCCGTTCCTCGGCGTCGCTGAGCGTGTGGGCCCGACGGCGCTGGATGTCGTCAAGATAGTGAGCGTAGGTCTTGAGCCGTGGGTTGTCGGCCGTCCACTTGTCGAGTGTGGTCTTGTCGATTCTCAGGATCTCGGGCTCGATGAACGAGATCGTCTCACCGAACGTCGCGCCCGCCTGCTGCATCTCCTGCTGCATGCCCTGGTACGCGCTGACACGCGTGTCCTGGTCGGAATGCAGGCTCGCGTAGAGGTAGACACGCTGGAAGTCCTTGCCGATGCGATTCGCGGCGTCGAGCGCGTCGGCGAGCCGGTCGCTCGACTGGGCGAGGGTGCCGCGAAACGCGGCCAGCGAGGGGATGCTGCCGACGACCGTATTCTTTGCCGTTCGCCACGCGTCATCCGAGGGATAGAGGTCGGCGAGGTTCCACTTGTACCGGTCGGGGACCTTGGCGCGGTCCCGCTCTTGAGCGGTGGCGCCGACGGTACACAGGATAACGAAAGCGCTGACCACGACACGGCTGCTGAGCATGCCGCGAGCATAGCGTGAAAACGATCCTGCGCCTGCCGCCCCGGGATCAACGGGGTGACGGAACCACGAACGGCGTCCGCGTCTCGGCGCTTATCGGCGCGCGGGCTGCCGACGGACGGCGTCGATGATGCACTCGATGAGCGCCGCCGGCTCGAGCGTCGAGAGTCGCGCCGGATCCTCGCCGCTCAACTCGTACTTGCGGATGATGTTGACGAGGTGCCAGCCCGCGAACGCCGAGAGCTGACGGCGCAGCAGCACCTCCCCTTTCTGATAGACCGAGAAGGGATCGAGCACCGCCTCCGTGCCGTGACCGTTCGAGACGAACGGATCAGCCGGACCGTCGAAGAATGGCGGCTCGGGGCGCGCTGCAACCGGCCGCACGACCGGACGGAGCGTGCGGCGCAGCGCGCCCTCGAGATAGACAGGCGTAAGGCCCGTCGCCCAATAGACCGTGTCCTCGCGATTGGGCTGGGTGGTCTCGCGAGACGAACGGATGGGCGTGCCTCCGTCGGCTGGAATGAATTCTATCCAGCCTTCCCATTTTCCGTCATTCCGGTCGGCCCCGCAGGCGCGGGCCCTGTAATTCTTTCCTGCGTCCGACGTGACCGCGTCTGGATATTCAAGCAGCAGTTGAGCCACGCGTCCCTCCGGCCGTCGGCTCATGCAAAAGGTCAACCGGCGTGTACGGACGAGGTCTCAGAGGCCCACCGGACGACCGAGCCGCGCCGACTCGTAGAGGGCGACGATGGTCTGGACCGTCCGGCGCGACTCCGTGAGGGGGACGCGCGGCGCCGTCCCGTCGAGCGCCGCCGCCTCAATGTCGGCGACCTCTCCCGCGTAGGCCGCCGCAGGGTCGAAGAGGACCCCCTCTGTGCGATCGTCGCCGCCCGAGAATTCGAGCGCGCTCCTCTCGTCGGTCTTGAAGGGACGCCGGATGCACAGCCGGCCGGCTGTGCCGACGATCTCCATCTCGGCGCGGAACGGGCCGGCAAAGCCGCAGTCGAACTGCGCGACGCTGCCGTCGGCGTAGCGCAGCATCGCGAAGAACTCCATGTCGACATCGCGATCGAGTCGTCGCTCCCAGCCGAACACCTCCGTCGGGGCGGCACCGGCGATCAGGTTCGCATAGCTGAGCGGATAGCACCCGACGTCCCACAAGCTGCCGCCGCCCATCGACGGGTCGAGGCGGACGTCGTGCTCGCGCGTCAGCAGGAACGTGAACGCGCCGCGGTAGGTCGTAATCCGTCCAAGCCGTCCGCCCGCCGCAAACGCCTGAACGGCGTCGGTGAGCGGATGATGGCGGTACATGAACGCCTCCGCCGCGACACGGCCGGCACGCCGGGCCGCGTCCGCGACGCGGTCGACATCGCCGACCGAAAGGGCCAGCGGCTTCTCGCACAGGACGTGCTTGCCCGCCTCGAGCGCGCGCACCGTCCACTCCACGTGGAGGTGGTTGGGCAGCGAGATGTACACCACGTCGATGCCGGGATCGGCGAGGAGCGCTTCGTACGCGCCGATCGAGCGCGGAATCTGCCACTCCAGTGCGTACTCGCGGGCGCGATCGAGCGTGCGGCTCGCGACCGCCGTCAGTTCGCTGCGTGCGGCGCCTCGGATGGCCGGAATCAACGCGCGATTGATGCGGGCGGTACTGAGGAGTCCCCAGCGCAGGCGTGGCATACAGCGTCCCAATCGTATGCGAACCGCGGCGCCGGTCGCGGCTTCGCCGTGCTCGCCTTGGCGGCGATGGGATTCCAGACCGGGAACCCGGTAGTATGCCGGAGCGGATGGCGACCTCGGCGCCCGTGCCAGGGCGCCCTTGAGCACGATCGCGGTCCGCGCCAGGTCCTTCTTGCCGCCCATCACCATCCGCTCCACCCGCGTCCTCCTGCCCACCGGCATCCAGCCGGCCGAAATCGAGATCACCGGCGCGCAGATCACCGCCGTCAGGCCGCTCGAGGCGATCTCCACTCCGCACCTGCCGTCCTCGATGCTCGTGATGCCCGGTCTCGTCGACACCCACGTGCACGTGAACGAGCCGGGTCGCACGGATTGGGAAGGCTTCGCCACCGCGACGAGTGCCGCAGCCGCCGGCGGCATCACGACGATCGTCGACATGCCGCTCAACAGCGTGCCGGCGGTGACGACACTGAAAGCGCTCGGCGCGAAGCGGCGCGCGGCGCCGGTCGACGGTGTCGAAGTGCAGTTCTGGGGCGGGGTGGTCCCCGGCAACGCCGGCGAGCTCGAGGCGCTCGCGTCGGCCGGCGTCTGCGGATTCAAGTGCTTCCTTTCTCCGTCGGGTGTCGACGAGTTCGCGGCCGTCGAGCCCGGCGATCTCCGGCGCGCGCTGCCGATCCTGGCCGGGCTCGGCCTGCCGCTGCTCGTACACGCCGAGTGGCCGGCGTCGCTCGGCCGCATCCCGCCCGCCGCTGACCCGCGCGCCTACTCGACGTGGCTGGCCTCGCGTCCGCCCGAAGCGGAGGTCGACGCCATTGCCCAGCTCGTCGCGTTGGCCCGTGAAACCGACGCCCGCATCCACGTCGTGCATCTCGCGACGGAACGGGCGCTGCCGCTGCTGCGCGAAGCCCGCCGCAGCGGGCTGCGGATCACCGCCGAGACGTGCCCGCACTATCTGACGTTTGCCGCGGAGGAGATTCCTGACGAGGCCACGTCGTTGAAGTGCGCGCCGCCGATCCGCGGGCGCGCGACGCGCGAGGCGCTCTGGCGGGCGCTCGCCTCGGGCGACATCGATTTGATCGCGACCGATCACTCACCGTGTCCGCCGGCGATGAAGGGAGACGGCGACTTCCTGCGGGCCTGGGGCGGCATCGCCTCACTCGAGCTCAGCCTGCCGGCGGTCTGGACGGCGGCGGCGGAGCGCGGGCTCCCGGTGGAACGCCTCGTCGAGTGGATGTCGGCCGCCCCGGCGCGCCTGGCGGGAATCGGTGGGCGCAAGGGCTCGATCGAGCCGGGCAAGGACGCGGACCTCGTGATCTGGGATCCCGACGCGACGTTCGTCGTGGACGAGCGGGCGCTGCGGCAGCGGCACAAGCGCACGCCGTATGACGGGCGCCGGCTGCGCGGCCGGGTGATCCGCACTTACGCGCGCGGGCGCCTCGTGTATGGTGATAGCGGTGTCTGAGTTCAGCCATCTCATCGATCTCGCGTCGGCGCGGCTGGGTGGCGCGGCGCTCGCCGCCAACGATGAGTTCTTCGCCGGGAAGGGCAATCTCCTGAACCCCGAACCGGCCGTGTTCATCCCGGGCCGCTACACCGATCAGGGCAAATGGATGGACGGCTGGGAAACTCGCCGCCGCCGCACCTCCGGCCACGACTGGTGCATCGTCAAGCTCGGGTTGCCGGGTCTCGTCCATTCGATCACCGTCGACACGGCGTTCTTCACCGGCAACTACCCCTCCCACTGTTCGATCGACGCCTGCGGCCTTCCCGACGGCGCCGACGCGACGGCCGACTCGGTCGCGTGGCATCCCCTGCTGGCGCGCAGCGAGCTGGCCGGAAACGCCGCCAACGTCTTCGCGGTCGGGCACGCCACCGCCCGCCGGTTCACGCACGTGCGGCTGAACATCTTTCCCGACGGCGGCGTGGCGCGGCTGCGGGTGATCGGGGAGGCGTTTCCCGACTGGACGCAGATTCTCGCCGGCGGCGGCGAGATCGATCTGGCCGCGCTGGTGAACGGCGGCTACGTTGTCGAGACGAGCGACCGGTCCTACGGCGAGCCGCAGAACATGCTGCGGCCGGATCGCGGCACGCACATGGGCGACGCGTGGGAAACGAAGCGGCGCCGCGTTCCCGGTCACGACTGGGTGGTCGTACGGCTCGGGCTGCGCGGCACCATCGGACGCGTCGCGCTCGACACGGCGTTCTTCAAGGGCAACTATCCCGACTCGGCGTCGGTCGACGGCGCCGTCGTTTCCGAGGACCTGCACGGCGTGTCGGCCGACAGCGCCGCGCGCGGCGTCGCCGACTGGAAGGTCGTCCTCGCCCAGACGAAGCTCCAGCCGGACCATCGACACGAGTGGGCTGCCGACGCCGTGCGCCCGCTGGACGCGACGCACGTGCGGCTGAACATCTTTCCCGACGGCGGCGTCAGCCGGTTCCGGGTGTTCGGTCAGCCCGCCGCGGCCGCTCGGCAGGCGGCAGTCGTCCGCCTCCTCAATGCGCTGGACGATCCCGAGGCGCGCTCGACGCTCGCGGCCTTGTGCGCGGCGCCCGCGTGGGTCGACCGCATGGCGGCGGCGCGGCCGTTCGCGTCGGCCGCCAGGATCCGGCAGGCCGGGCAGGTGGCGCTCGACGATCTCGACGAGGCAGGGTGGCGCGAGTCGATCCGCCACCATCCCCGCATCGGTGAGCGGGAGGCCGAACGCGCGCAGTCTGCCGCCGCGGCGGCGGCGTCGGCGCGCGAGCAGTCGGGCATCGGAGGTGCGACCGCGGCGGAGCGGGAAGCGCTGACGGCGGCCAACCGCGACTACGAGCGCAAGTTCGGCCACGTCTTCCTCATATCCGCTGCAGGGAAGGGTGCGGATGCGATCCTGCAGGCGCTGCGCGCGCGCTTGAACAACGATCCGGCCACCGAGCTGCGCGTCGCGATCGAGGAACAGAAGACGATCACGCGCCAGCGCCTCGATCGTCTGCTGGCCGAATGAGCGGTCGATGACGGTGTCCACGCACGTCCTCGACACGTCGGCCGGGCGGCCTGCCGCCGGCCTGTGTGTGCAGTTGCTGCGCATCGAGGGAGCGACGGCGACGGTCCTCTCGTCGGCCGAGACCAGTCCGGACGGCCGCGTCAGCGCGCTCGTTCCACCGGCGATCGACGCCGGGGCGGGTGCGTACCGGCTGGCCTTCGAGGTGGGCGCGTACTACGCGTCACACGGCCGGGACACGTTCTACGGCACGGTGTCGATTGACTTCATCGTGTCTGACGCTGCCGGGCACTATCATGTGCCCCTGCTGGTGAGTCCGTTCGGGTACTCGACGTACCGCGGCTCCTGACCGCGGCTCCGCCGCGCGGTGCATCGATGATCAACATCTCCGAATGGGCGAACCTGCTCGTGCGGTGGGCGCACGTCTTCTCCGCGATCCTGTGGGTGGGTTCGACCTATTACTTCACCTGGCTCGATGGCCAGATGCGGCGCGGCGGCGACGCGCCGGTCTGGATGGTGCACAGCGGCGGCTTCTACACGGTCGTGAAGCAGAAAACGCTGAGCGTGCCGCCGCGCGAGGTGCACTGGTTCCGCTACGAGGCGTTGGCGACGTTCGTGAGCGGCTTCGTGCTGCTCAATCTCGTCTACTACCACGGCGGCCTGATGGTGGATCCGATCGATCCAAGGCTGACGCCGATGACCGCCGGTGTGCTCGGTGTGATCACCCTGGCGGCGGGCTGGACGGTCTACGACCTGCTGGCCCGATCGCCGCTGGCCGAGTCCGACCGCGCCTTCAGCGCCGTCAGCTTCGCGCTGATCGTGGGACTCGCGTTCGCGCTGTCGGGGCTCTTCAGCTCGCGCGCCACCTACATCCACATCGGCGCGCTCTTCGGCACGATCATGGCGTCCAACGTCTGGATGCGCATCCTGCCGCCGCAGCGCCGGATGATCGCCGCCGCGTCAAAGGGCGAAACGTTTGACCCGGCGCTGGCCGCCGGCGCCAAGCGCCGCTCGAAGCACAACAGCTTTCTCGCTGTGCCGACCACGTTCCTGATGATCAGCAATCACTTCCCGACCGCGACCTATGGCAACCACTACGCGGTGCCGATTCTGGGCGGGTTGATTCTCGCCGGCTGGGGAGCCGCCGCGCTCATTCGTCGAGGCTAGAGGCTATCTCATAAATGCGGTGGCAGTCGCCGGCGAGCGAGCACCGCGAGTGAGCCACGCGAACGGAGCGCGCCGGCGCAGCGGCGCGCGCGAGAGCGTGTAGGGGGGTCCGGCGGGGCGAAGCCCCCCGGGAAAATACTAGAATCGCGACGTGGACGTCCCTCAGGTCGGCCGGTCGGTGCTGCGCAAGGAAGGGCGCGCCAAAGTCACCGGCGCCGCGCTGTACGTGGACGATGTGGCGCCGGCCGGCCTGCTGCATGGGGTCACCGTCCGCAGTCAGGTCGCGCGCGGCCGCATCACGGGTATCCGATTCGATCCGGCCGTCGACTGGACAGAGTTCGTGGTTGTGACCGCCGCCGACATCCCAGGCCGCAACGTCGTCAAGTTGATCATCGACGACCAGCCCTACCTCGCGCACGACGCCGTCAACCATCGCGAGGAGCCCATCGTGCTCATCGCGCATGCGGATCGCGCGCGCGCCGACGAAGCGCGGCAGCACGTCTTCGTCGACATCGAGCCGCTGCCGCCGGTGTTCACGATCGACGAGGCACTGTCGCGGCGCGAGACCGTCTGGGGCACCGACAACATCTTCAAGTCCTACGAAGTGAAAAAGGGGGACGTCGCCGCGGCGTTTGCCGGCGCGCCCGTCGTGGTGGAAGGTGAGTACGAGACCGGCGCGCAGGAGCAGCTCTATATCGAGCCGAACGGAATGCTCGCGGTCGCCGATCCGGTGCACGGCGTCACCGTCTGGGGATCGATGCAGTGCCCGTACTACATCCATCACGCGCTGGCCGGGCTCTTCGACATGCCGGGCGAGCGGATTCGGGTCGTGCAGATGGAGACGGGCGGCGGCTTCGGCGGCAAGGAGGAATATCCGTCGGTCATCGCCGGCCACACGGCGTTGCTCGCCTGGAAGTCGCGCCGGCCCGTGAAGATGATCTACGGCCGCGACGAAGACATGGCCGCGACCACCAAGCGGCATCCCTCGCGTACCCGGCACCGCACCGCCGTGTCCCGCGATGGGCGCCTGCTCGCGATGGACGTCGACTTCGTCATCGATGGCGGCGCCTACTGCACGCTGTCGCCGGTCGTGTTGTCGCGTGGCACGATTCACGCCGCCGGTCCGTACGCCTGTCCCAACGTGCGTGTTCGCGGGCGCGCGGTCGCGACCAACGTGCCGCCGCACGGGGCGTTTCGAGGATTTGGCGCCCCGCAGAGCCTCTTCGCGCTCGAGCGGCACCTCGACAAGGTGGCGGCCGCCGTCGGACTGGCTCCCGACGAATTCCGCCGCATGAATTTCGTCCGGCCGGGTGACACGCTCGCCGTCGGCCAGACGATCCGCGAACCCGCGAACCTCGGGGCGCTGCTCGACCGCGCACTGGCCTTGTCCGGCTATCACGAGAAGCGCGAGCGCTTCTCGCGCGAGAACGGCCCGCGCGCGGTCAAGCGGGGCATCGGCCTGGCGACCTTTTTTCACGGTGCCGGATTCACCGGCTCAGGAGAAGTCCACCTGGCGTCGATCGTGGCTGTGGAAGGCACAATCGATGGGACCGTGCGGGTCCTTGCCGCGAGCACCGAAATCGGCCAGGGGACCAACACGATCTTTTCGCAGATCGCCGCCGACGCTCTGGGCACGGATCCCGACGACGTGGAAATCGCGCAGCCCGATACGTCGGTCGTTCCCGACAGCGGTCCGACGGTGGCGTCGCGAACCTGCATGGTGGTCGGCAAGCTCGTCGAAACGGCGGCCGCCGGCCTGCGGCACATGCTCGTCGACGCCGGCTTCCTGCCGACGGCGCACACCCGCGCCCAGTTCCAGACCGCCTGCCGCCGCTATGTCGAGACGTTCGGATCGCTGCGCTCAACGAGCCAGTACACACCGCCGCCAGGCCGCGCCTGGGACGACCAGAGCTATACCGGTGATGCCTACGGCACCTACGGCTGGGCCGTCTACGTCGCGGCCGTGTCGGTCGACACCTCGACCTGGGAGACGCGCGTCGACGACTTCGTCGCCGTCCAGGAAGTCGGCAAGGTCATCAATCCGACGCTGGCGGCCGGCCAGATCGAGGGCGGGGTAGCGCAGGGCATCGGATGGGCGCTCTACGAGGATGTCGTCTGGCGCGAGGGGCGGATGGCGAATTCGCAGATGACGAACTACATCATGCCGACCGCGATGGACGTGCCGCCCATCCGCGTCTATTTCGAGGAAGTGCCGTACGCCGACGGTCCCGCCGGCGCGAAAGGGATCGGCGAGTTGCCGATGGACGGCCCGGCGCCGGCGATCTTCAACGCCGTCGCCCACGCGACGGGCGCCGATCCGACCCGGCTGCCGCTGACACCGGAACGGCTGATGGACTTGATGGATCCTGCCGTGTCGTCGGGTTCGAGCCGCAACTGAGCCGCATGATTGTCACCTGCACCGTGAACGGCCAGCGGATCCCGCTCGACGGGCATCCGATGGCGCGTCTGCTCGACGCGCTGCGCGCCGCGGGCCTGACCGGCGTCAAGGAAGGCTGCGGCGAAGGGGAGTGCGGCGCCTGCGCGATTCTCGTGAACGGCGATCTGGTCAACAGTTGTCTGACGCCGCTGGCGCATGCCGCCGGAGCGACGCTGACGACGATCGAAGGCGTGGCGGCCGGCCGGGTGCTGCACGCGATCCAGTCGGCGTTCCTCGAGTGCGGCGCCGCGCAGTGCGGCATCTGCACGCCGGGGATGGTGCTCGCGGCGTGCAGCCTTCTCGAACGGAACCCGGAGCCCACCGACGATCAGATCCGCGGCGCCCTGGCCGGGAATCTGTGTCGCTGCACCGGCTACATCCGCATTTTCGAGGCGGTGCGGGAGGCCGCGCGCCGGCTGCCATGACGCCGCGCCTCGATGCCTATGAGCTCGTGACGCCGGCGTCGGTCGCCGAGGCGCTGGACGACCTGGCGGGCCACCCCGGCGCACGGCCGTTCGCCGGCGGTACGGATCTGATGGTGCTGCTCGAGGCCGGACGTCTGGCGCCGGGACGCTATGTGAGCCTCGCCGGCTGCGGCGAGCTTGCCGGCGTCGCGCCAATCGACACCGGCGGGATCTCGATCGGCGCGCTGACCACCTATTCGGAGATCCGGCGTTCGACATCGATCCTCGCCGCCTTCCCGCTGCTTGCACAGGCTGCCGCGGAAACCGGCGGCGTCGCCACCCAGAACCGCGGCACGATCGGCGGCAACATCGCAAACGCGTCACCGTCGGCCGACACGCCGCCGGCCTTGCTCGTCTACGACGCCGAGCTGGAGCTGCGCTCGTTGAGCGGCGCACGGCGCGTTCCCTATGCGTCGTTCCATCGCGGCTACAAGACGATGGATCTGGCGCCTGGGGAAATCATCGCCCGGATCATTCTTCCGGCGCGCCCGGCCAGCGCCACCCGCCACGATTTTTACCGCAAGGTCGGTCCGCGCCGCGCGCAGGCCATCGCCAAGGTGTGTTTTGCCGGAACGATCGCGATGGACGGGGACCGGGTCGAGACGATTCGCATCGCCCTTGGCGCCGTCGCGCCGACCGTGATTCGCGCCCGCCGGACCGAAGACGCGCTGCGCGGCCGTCCCCTCGACGCCGAGGCGATCGCCGGCGCCGTCGCGGTGCTGACGACCGAGATCGCGCCGATCGACGATCTCCGATCCACGGCGCGGTATCGAGGCCGGACCGCCGCGAACCTCTTGACGCAGTTTCTGATGCGGTAGGCGCCTTATCTAATCATGTGCTCCAGGATCAGCTGGCGAACGGTCACGTCGACGTCGCGGCTCGAAGGCCGGGAGCCGTCGCGCGACCGGGTCGTGTCGGTGTTCATCGCCAGCAGCCACGCCGTCCGCGACGGGCGATGCAGATACAGGTGCGAAATGAATCCGTTCTGATCGCCGCTGTGGCCGACGAGTTCCACCGCCCCGTACTTCTCGACGAAGAACGACAGCGCCGCCGACGAATCTGTGCCGTTGACCCCTTCCCCTTCCGCCGCGCGCACCTGCGGCGTCCACATCTCCTCGATCGACGAGCGGGTCAGCACGACGTCGTTGCCCGGGCTGCCGCTGAGAAACGCCAGGTAGTTCGCCATGTCGCCGAACGGCGAATTCAGGCCGCCGTTCGAGACGGTGATGCCGGTATCGAAGTCGAACCGCGCCTCACGCAGCCCGCCGTCGTCACGGACATAGCTGTGCGAGCGGTGCGGCAGCAGGTAATACGGCGCGCGATCGAAGAACGTGCTGTGCATGCCGAGCGGCATGAGGATGTTCTTCGTCACATAGACCTCGTAGTCGTCGCCCGAGAGCAGCTCGATGATGCGCCCCAGAAAGACGACCCCGGGGTTCGAGTAGCTGTATTTCGTGCCCGGCTCGAACTGGACGTCGGTGTAGGGGAGCATCGCGACGAGCTGCTCCCACCGGGTGGGTTCGAAGGGATGCCAGGGCTGATCGCCGCCCCAGGGCCAGGTTGCGGCGCGGAACCCGGCGCTGTGCGACATCAGGTGCCGGATCGTGATCTCCGACGCGTCGCCGAAGGGGTCGTGCACCTGGCGCAGCTCCGGCAGATACTTGATCACCGGATCGTCGAGTGACAGCTTGCCGCGATCGCGCAGCTGCATGATCGCGATGCCGGTGAACGTCTTGGTGATCGAGGCCCAGTGATAGATGGTGTCCGCCGTCACCGGCTGACCGGCGGCCTGGTCGGGTCCGCCGGCCAATGCCGCCAGCCCCTCCTCGGCGTGCGCGACCACCCGTCCGTCGCGAACCACCATCAGGCTGCTGCCGACGATCCCGCTCTTCTTCAGCGCCTCGCGGTAGCCGCCGAGGACCGCGTTCCATCCCGCCGGGGGCTGCGTCCCGGCCGCGATCGTGGCGGCAACGGCGGCGACAAGCACGGCGGCGCCGCGATATAGTTTTCGGGGCATCGTGACCATTCTCCCTCGCCTGTTCCTCTTCGCGGCCGGCGTCGCTCTCGTCGCCTGCTCGGATCCGGACGCGGCGCGGGCGCGCAAGACGACAGTGCCGACTTACGACCAGCGCACCGGGAAGCTGACGCAGCTCACCTTCGATCGCAACAAGAACGGCACCATCGACACCTGGACCGACATGGACGGCACCAGGCCGCTCCGCTCGCGCGTCGATCTCGACGAAGACGGCAAGATCGATCGCTGGGAATACTACGACGCCGCCGGCAACCTGGCGAAGGTGGGTTTTTCCCGCGCCAATAACGGCAAGGCCGACGCCTGGGCCTTCTCGGATCACGACGGGAAGGTCGCGCGCATCGAGATCTCGTCGACCGCCGACGAGCACCGGATTGACCGGTGGGAATTCTACGAGAACGGCCAGCTGGCCCGTGTCGAGGCCGACAGCAAGGGCGACGGCCGGGTCGACCGGTGGGAGACCTACGAGAAGGGATCGCTGAAAACAGCGGCGATCGACGAGAACGGCGACGGCAGGCCCGACCGGCGGCTGACCTACGACGCCGGTGTGCTGGTTGCCATCGAGTCGGAGCCTGACGCTGCCGGACGATTCACGAAGCGCGTCGAGGTGAAGTGACTCGACCGAACGCAATCGACGGACGCTGAGGTAACCTTCACTCGTGATCCCGTCACAGCGTGTCCGCGCCGTGTCCGAAGCGCAATTCGACGCGCTCAAGCTGAAAGCGGCGCAGCTGCGCGCGGCGGGCCACGACGTGATCAACCTCGGTCAGGCGGTGCCGGGATGGGGCCCGCCGCCGTCGGCGACGGCGGCCGCCGCCGCGGCGCTGGCCGATCCCGAGGCGCATCTCTACTCGGCCGACGCCGGCCTGATCGAGCTGCGCGAGGCGCTGGCGGCGCGTCTGCGGGAAACCCACGGCGCCACCGCGACCGCCGACGACATCATCATCACCGCCGGCGGCAACCAGGCGTTCATGCTCGCGGCGATGAGCGTGATCGACGCCGGCGACGAGGTGATCCTGCCGTCCCCCTTGTTCATCAACCACCGGATGTCCGTCGAAGCGATCGGGGGCGTGCCGATCGAGGCGCCGCTGCAGGAGCAGCACGGATTCCGGCCGCGCTGGTCCGACATCGCTCCGGCCGTCACCGCCAGGACGCGCGCCCTGGTCTTGTGCAGCCCGAGCAATCCGACCGGCGCGGTGGTCGATCCGGACGAACTGCAGCGGATCAGCAGCGAGGCGCGGCGCCGGGACATCACCCTCATCTGTGACGAGACGTATCATCGGCTCGTCTTCGGGGGCGCCGTCCACTGCAGCGGCGCGTCGCTCCCGCACTGGCGCGACCACGTCGTCGTCGTCGGCACGTTCTCGAAGTCGTTCGGCATGACGGGGTGGCGCATCGGGTACATGCTGGCCAGCTCGACGCTGTGCGATCAGGCCATCAAGATCCAGGACGCGATGATCATCTGCGCGCCGGTCATCGCGCAGCGCGCCGTGCTCGCCGCGATCGGCCAGGACTGGGACTATCCGCTCCGCTTCCTTCCGGAGCTCGAGGCGCGCCGCGCCGCGCTCCGGAGCGGATTCGAGCAGGTGCCGGGGTGGCGCTGGATCGAGGCGATGGGCGGGCTGTTCGCGTTCGTCCGCGTGGACGGAAGCCACAGCGCTGCCGCGCTCGCCGCGCACGCGCTCGAGCAGACGCAGGTGGTGACGATTCCGGGTTCGATGTTCGGCAGGAGCGGGGAAGGGTATCTGCGTCTGTCCTACGGCGCCGCCACCGCTGCCCAGCTGAGCGAGGCGTGTCGTCGTCTCGGCCGGATGACGCCGCTGCCGGACGAGAGCGCCGGCCCGATCCCGCCCTCGATTTGAGCCATCATGGACGGCATGGCAGACCCGATCGACCCGCGCGTGGACATCGGCCACGTCCATCTGAAGGTCGCCGATCTCGAGCGGGCGCTGGTCTTTTATCGGGACGTGCTCGGGTTCGAGCTGATGGAGCGGATTGGCACGCAGGCGGCGTTTCTCAGCGCCGGCGGCTATCATCATCACATCGGCCTCAACACCTGGGAAAGCCGCGACGGCTCGCCGCCCCCGCCCGGATCGACCGGCCTCTATCACGTCGCGATCCGCTATCCCGATCGCGCGTCGCTCGGTAAGGCCCTGCAGCGGGTGATCGAGGCTGGCATCCCGCTCGACGGGGCGTCGGATCACGGCGTCAGCGAGGCGCTCTATCTGCGCGACGCCGACGGCAACGGCGTCGAGCTCTATCGGGATCGTCCCCGCGCCGATTGGCCTCGACTGTCTGACGGCACGCTCGAGATGTTCACCCGGCGCCTCGATGTCGACGCCTTGCTCGAGGAGATGCGCCGGCCGCAAACCGTCCTGCTGCCGACCGCCGCCGCTCCGCCTCTGAACGTCGACCTCAAGAAGCGGTTGGGCGAGGTGCGCACCAGCTTGCTCACGCTGCACAAGGCGCTGCTCGACGACGCGCGCACCCAGTACGAGATGGACCGCGGCCGCGTCGCGGGGCCGGGCGCGCTCCTGCAGCTGGTGATCAGCGATCCCTGGTTTGCGTGGCTGCACCAGATCTCAGAGTCGATCGTCCGGATCGACGAGCTCACAGCCGAGCCGCCAGCCACCGATGCCGACGCACGGGCCCTCATGGACCAGATCGACCGGCTGCTGGTCCCGTCGGAAAGCGGGGACACGTTTTCACGGCGCTACTACGAGGCGATCCAGCGACAGCCGGCGGTCGTGCTCGCGCACGGCGGCGTGAAGCGGGTGATCAAATCGACGAGTTGACGCAGACCGGGGCTGGCACGCGCCCTGCAGCGCGGTCGGCCGGAGGAGGTTCCATGCGCTGGACGCGGGGAGATCGAAGCGACATCGAAGACATGCGGGGCTCCTCGGGCGGCGGGTTCGGCATGATGCCGCTCGGCATCGGCGGCGTCATCATCGTCGCCTTGTTGAGCATGTTCACCGGGGTGAACTTCTTCTCGTTGCTGGGCGGCGGCCCGTCTTCGAACACGCCGGCGGTAGGCACCTCCGGCGGCACGACCGCCTCGCCGGCAGAGGAGCGGACCGTCGACATGGTCGACGCGGTGGCCCGTGACACACAGCAGGTGTGGCGCGACCTGCTCGGCGAACGCTACCAGGAGACCAAAGTGGTGCTGTTCCGCGACAGCCTGCAGTCGGCGTGCGGCTTCGCCCAGACGGCGACTGGTCCGTTCTACTGTCCCAGCGATCGGAAGGTCTACCTCGATCTCTCGTTCTTCGACGAGCTGGCGCAGCGGTTCGGCGCGCCGGGCACGTTCGCGGAGGCCTACGTGCTCGCACATGAGATCGGGCATCACATCCAGAACCTGACCGGAACCGAAGCGCGGGTGCGGCAGGAACAGCGCGCCGATCCGTCGAGCGTCAATGCGCTGTCGGTGAAGCTCGAGCTCCAGGCCGACTGTTACGCGGGAGTGTGGGGACATGCCGCGTCGGCGAACGGAAGGGCGGCGCAAGGCAAAGTCGAGCTCGATCCGGGCGACGCCGAACAGGCGCTGCGCGCGGCCGCCTCGATCGGCGACGATCGTCTGCAGCGGCTCGGCTCGGGCCGTGTGATGCCGGAAAAGTTCACCCACGGCACCTCCGAGCAGCGGGTCACCTGGTTCAAGCGCGGATTCGACAGCGGCGATCCCAACGCGTGCGACACGTTTGCGGCGCGCTAGCCAGGCGATCGCGATAGAATTTCGCCATCCAGCCGCCCGCCACCCGGTCCGCGCCGTCACGCAAGTTCGATCGTTCCATCGTCGAAGGGCCGATCGCCTCCGCCGTCTGGCGGCTGGCGTGGCCGACCGTCATCCAGAACATGATCGGCGGCCTCCAGGGGATCGTCGATCACGTGATGGTCGGGCACTACGTCGGTTTTGCCGGCAATGCGGCGATCGGCGTCGGCTGGCAGATCTTTCTCGTCGTTGTCGTCTTCATCTCCTCGCTGTTCACCGGGATGGGAGTTCTGGTGGCGCGGTTCGCGGGAGCGGACGACTACGACAAGGTCAACCGCGTCGTCTACCAGGCGTTTCTCACCGCCGTCGTGCTTGGCGTCTGCGTGCTCGGACCGCTTGGCTGGATCGCGTCGCCGCGCCTGCTGCATCTGGTGCGCGCCTCCGACGAGGTGAGCGCCGACGCGCTGCCGTATCTGCGGACGATGTTCGTGTGCAGCATCGGGCAGCTGCTGTATTTCATGGTGGCGGGCGCGCTGCGGGCCGCCGGCGACGCGCGCACGGGCATGCGCATCGGCATGTGGATCGTCGGCCTGAACGTGGCGCTGAACATGGTCCTCATTCGCGGGTTCGGCCCCATCCCCGCGTTCGGCGTGCAGGGGGCGGCGCTGGGCACGTCGATCGCCTCGGCGCTCGCCTCGGGCGCCGGCATCTGGATGATGGCGACCGGCCGCGTCGTGGTCAGCATCGCCGGCGTGCCCAAGCGGCCGGACTGGGAGATCATCCGATCGCTCTTCCGCTTCGGGCTGCCGGCCGGCGTGCAGGGCGTGGCGATGAATGTCGCCGGCGTCCTGCTGCTGCGGTTCATCGGATCGCTGCCGCAAAGCACGGCAGCGCAGGCCGCCTACGCCGTCTGCTATACAGAGCTGTTCGCGTTCATCACGTGGACGTCGGTCGGACTGATGGGAGCGGCGGCAGCGATCGCCGGCCAGAATCTCGGCGCCCGTCGCCCGGATCGCAGCGCCAAGGCAGTGCAGGTGGCGGCCCTGTTCGGGCTGGCGATTGCCGGGACGATCGGCGCCGTGTTCCTGCTGTTCTCGGCGCGCCTGCTGGCGCTCTTCGGCCTGCACGACCCCACGGTCGTCGCGCTTGGCACGCAATTGCTTCGCTACCTGAGCGTGTCGGGCCTCTTCATCACCGTTGCGCTCACCTATACCGGCGGGCTCCAGGGCACCGGCGACACGCGGAGTCCGCTCTTCATCACGCTGGTGGCGCAGATTGCGGTGCCGCTAGGCATGTGCTTCTACCTGCAGGCCACCGGACGTCTCGATGCGACGAGCATCTGGCTGGCGATCGTGATCGGGCATTTCACGCGTTGCGTGCTCTCGGCGGCGCGCTTTCACCAGGGACGCTGGAAGCAGATCGCGGTCGACCTGCCGCGCTGATGGCGCGGAGCCGGCCGTCGACCGTCGCGTGCGCCCACGGCGGCAACGTCGCCGCGCCGCAGCTGATCCATGGCGCGCGAGTTGCAATGATCGGCGCGGATAAGCAAGGCCCATGCGGTATCTCAAACTCATCAGGTGGATCATCGGCATCGTCGTCGCCGCGATCGTGGCCCTTTTTGTGGTCACCCTGGCGGTGTCGCGGACCCCGACGCTGCGCAAGGCGCTCGTCCAGACACTCAACGACCATCTCGACGCCGACGTCGAGCTGGCCAGCTTCGAGGTGCGCACGTTCCCGCAGCTCCGGATCCACGGCGATGGCCTGAAGCTGCGGCTGAAGAACCAGCAGAATCCCTCGCCGTTCATCGAGGTGCGACACTTCGAGGTCGCCGGCGGCCTGCTCGGCATGCTGCACCGCCAGCGGCGTTTCACGTCCGTGGATCTCGAGGGGCTGCGCATCACGATTCCGCCCCGCACCGGCCATGACAAGGAGGCGGGCGGCGAGGCGGCGAAGGCGATCAGCGGCCCGGTGATCATCGATCACGTCTCCGCGCGCGACGCGCAGCTCATCATCCAGCCGCACGACCCGGACAAGGAGCCGAGGATCTGGGCCATTCACGATCTCGCTCTTGATGACGTCGGCTTCAACCGCTCGATGCCCTTCACGGCGACGCTCAGCAACCCGATTCCGCAGGGAGAGATCGCCACCAAGGGATCGTTTGGGCCGTGGGTGAACGGCAGTTCGGGCCTGACACCGGTCAGCGGCCACTACAGCTTCAACCACGCCGATCTCGGGACGATCGACGGCATCGGCGGCATCCTGTCGTCAACGGGCAGCTTCGCCGGCATCCTGGAGCGCATCGACGTCCAGGGAAAGACATCGACCCCCGACTTCCATCTCGACATCGGTGGCGAGTCGGTGCCGCTCGACACGACCTTCCATACCGTTGTCGACGGCACGAACGGCAACACCTATCTCCGCAAGATCGACGCGATGCTGGGGAAAACGCCGATCGAGGCCTCCGGTGAAGTCACGTCCGTGCCGCACGTGAAGGGACGGACGGTGACGATCGCCATGATCGTCCGCGAGGGGCGTCTCGAGGATCTCCTGCAGCTGGCGGTTCACGCCAAGAAGCCGGTGATGCTGGCGCGCATCGGTCTGCATGCGTCGATGACGCTGCCGCCTGGCGCGAAGAAAGTGGTCGACCGTCTTCAGCTTGCGGGCCGCTTCGCTCTCGAGGAGGCGCGGTTCACCGATCCCGACGTCAAGACCCAGATCGCCGCGCTCAGCCGCCACGCTCAGGGAAAAAAAGACGGAGAGGCGATCGGACCGATCGCCTCCGACATGCGCGGCCAGTTCACGATGCGCGACGGCCACATCCATTTCGAGGCGCTGCGCTTCGGCGTGCCGGGCGCCGACGTGCAACTGGTCGGCGGCTATGGGCTGCGCAACGAGCAGCTCGCTTTCGACGGTACGCTGGCGATCGACGCGCCCGTGTCGAAAGCCATGGGCGGCGGCATCAAGGGTTTCTTCCTCAAGCCCTTCGACCCCATCTTCCGCAAGGACGGCCACGGCGCCGTCGTCCCGATCACGATCACCGGCCCCCGCGACGCCCCGAAGTTTGGCGTGCAGTGGGGGAAGGTGCTCAAATAGGCGGATGGCCGATTTCCCCGTCCAGAAGACCGATGACGAGTGGCGCCGCACCCTGACGCCAGAGCAATACCAGATCCTGCGGCAGCACGCGACCGAGCGCGCCGGCAGCTGCGCTCTCAACACCGAGAAGCGCGCCGGCACCTTCTCGTGCGCCGGCTGCGGACAGGAACTCTTCACCAACGAAACGAAGTTCAATTCCGGCACCGGCTGGCCGAGTTTCGGTGAGCCGACGCCCGGCTCGATTGGCACCACCGTCGATGGTCGCCACGGCATGACGCGCACCGAGGTGCATTGCTCGCAATGCGGCGGCCACCTGGGCCACGTCTTCCCCGACGGGCCGCCCCCGACTGGCCAGCGCTATTGCATCAACGGCGCGGTCCTGAATTTCGTTCCCAAGTAGGGCGGCCGCGTCACGGCCCGGCAGGGCTGGTAGAATGGCCCCACTATGGGATTGATGGACTTCATCAAGGGCGAATTCATCGATGTCATCGAGTGGACAGATGATTCGCGCGACACGCTCTCGTTCCGGTTCCCCGACGACGACAAGGCGATCAAGAACGGCGCGCAGCTGATCGTCCGCGAGTCGCAGGTCGTGCAGTTCGTCTACCTTGGCGAATTCGGCGACACGTTCGGTCCCGGCAAGCACACGCTGACGACCGACAACATACCGATCCTCACGAAGTTGCAGTCGTGGAAATACGGCTTCAACTCGCCGTTCAAGGCCGACGTCTACTACGTGACGACGCGGCTCTTCACCGGCAACAAGTGGGGCACGTCCAACCCGATCATGCTGCGCGACGCGGACCTCGGCATCGTCCGCGTCCGCGCCTTCGGCACGTTCGATTTCCACATCGTCGATCCGAAGAAATTCCTCAAGGAAGTCGCCGGCTCGGATCAGAACTTCCGGCTCGACGAGTTCTCCGACACCATGCGCTCGCGCATCGTCTCGGTGTTCACCGACGCGCTGGCGACCGCGAAGGTGCCGGTCTTCGACGTGGCCAGCCGCTACACCGAGCTGGGCGAGGCGCTGATGCCGCTGATCAACCCCGTGATCAGCGCCAAGTACGGCATCGAGATGGCGAGCTTCATCCTCGAGAACGTGTCGGTGCCGCCGGAAGTGGAGCAGGCGATCGACAAGCGCTCGAGCATGGGCGCCATCGGCAACCTCAACGACTTCGTAAAGTTCCAGATGGCGCAGGGCATGGAGAAGGGCGGCGGCGGCGCCGGCAGTGCCGCCACCGAGATGGCAGTCGGCCTGGCGATGGCCAAGCAGATGATCGACCAGGGGATGACCTCTCAGGCACCCGCGCCGAAGCCAGGCAGCGCCGTCACCGGCGAAGGCGGAGCGCCTGCGGTGGGCGCCCCCGAGCTGCTCTCGGTCGCCGATGCCGCGAAACTGCTTGGCGTCGGCGAGCCCGACGTGCAGGCCGTGCTCGATTCGGGAGAGCTCACCGGCAAGAAAATCGGTACGACCTGGCGCATCAAGCGCTCGGCGATCGACGAATACCTGGGCAAGTGATTTGGAAGTGTCGGAATGTGAGATGTGGAAATCTCACATTTCCACATTCCCACATCTCCACACTTCCACATCTCCAAGTTCGCGATGGCTGTAGAAGCGCTCGACAAGCACCCGTGTCCGGCCTGCGGCGCGCAGGCGGAGTGGAATCCCGGCAAGCAGAAGCTCGTCTGCCCGTTCTGCGGGACCGAGTCGCCGTACGCGATCGACGCCGCCACCGGCAAGATCGAGGAGCTCGATCTGGTCAAGGCGCTCCGCGAGATGCCGGACGACCAGCGCGGCTGGCTCACCGAGAAGCGCACCGTCCAGTGCCGCAGCTGTAAGGCCGTCTCGGTCTTCGATCCAACGCGCGTCGGGCAGCGCTGTGAATTCTGTGGCTCCCCGGAGCTGGTCGACTACGAGGAAATCAAGGCCCCGATCCGGCCGCAGAGCCTGCTGCCGTTCCGCGTCGCCGAATCGGCCGTCCGCGAGCAGATCCGGCGCTGGTACCAGAGCAAGTGGCTGGCGCCGGGCTCGCTGAAGACGCGCGCCCTCGTCGACACCGTCAAGGGCGTCTACATCCCCTACTGGACCTTCGACGCGCAGGTGGTGTGCCCGTGGACGGCCGAAGCCGGCTACTACTACTACACCCAGGAAACCTACCGCGACGACAAGGGAAACCAGCAGACCCGCCAGGTCCAGCAAACGCGCTGGGAGCCGGCATCGGGCTCGGTCGAGCACTTCTTCGACGATGAGCCGGTGCCCGGGACGCAGGGCGTCTCGCGCGCGCTGCTCAAGCAGGTCGAGCCGTTTCCGACGAACGAGCTGGTCGCCTACGACACGTCGTTCCTCTCCGGTTTCGTCGTCGAGCACTACCAGGTGGTGCTGCTGGACGCGGCGAAGGCGTCGGAAGACCAGATGCGCGTGAAGCTGATGGCGTTGTGCGCGGCGCAGATTCCCGGAGACACGCACCGCGGCCTGACGATCGAGCCCACGTTTTCGGGCCGCACCTTCAAGCACATCCTGGTGCCGCTGTGGCTGCTCACCTACACCTACGGCGCCAAAGTGTTCCATCTGCTGGTCAACGGCTCGACCGGCCGCATGGCCGGCGAGTACCCGAAGAGCTTCTGGAAGGTGTTCTTCCTGATCATCGGGATTATCATTTTCGTGATGATCCTCCTGCTGTCGCAGGGGGGGCGTCACTAGCGGCGCCGGAGAAGAAACCATGTTCAACAAGGCCACGATGCCGAAGCCGGAGGATGCGCTCAAGGGACGCGCCGAGAGGATGCCGGTGCCGGCTGCGCATCACGTGCTGCAGGGCGCGCCGCTCCAAGGGCCGTTTCCGCCGCACCTGCAGAAGGCGATGTTCGGTCTCGGCTGCTTCTGGGGGGCGGAGAAAAAATTCTGGCAGGTGCCGGGCGTCTACACCACCGCTGTCGGCTATGCGGCGGGGTACACGCCGAACCCGACCTATCGCGAGGTGTGCACGGGCCACACCGGACACAACGAAGTCGTGTTGGTCGTGTTCGACCCCGCGAAGGTGTCGTACGACGCGCTGCTCAAGACGTTCTGGGAGAGCCACGATCCGACCGAGGGGATGCGGCAGGGGAACGACGTCGGCACCCAATATCGATCCGGCGTCTACTACTTCGACGACGAGCAGCGCGCCGCCGCCGAGCGCTCGCGCGACGAGTATCAGCGCGCGCTGAGCCAGGCCCGTCACGGCAAGATCACCACCGAGATCCTGCCCGCTCCGGAGTTCTACTACGCCGAGGACTACCACCAGCAGTACCTGTCGAAGAACCCCGACGGCTACTGCGGTCTGGGCGGCACGGGTGTCGCCTGTCAGATCGGTCTCGCGGTCCCCAAGACTTAGCCGCGATCGTGTCAGAGGAGAAGGCGTATCCGATCGGCGCCGCCGCGGCCGGCATCCTGCTGTTCATTGTCGGCCTCATCGTTGGGATGTACGCCTTCCAGGGGTTCAGGAACGAACAGGATCGCCTGGCGATCGCGGCGCGCGCCGCCGGCACCGTCACCGGGCACCTGAACGGCCATCCGATGGTGACGTTCACACTGCCTGGCGGAGATCGCGTCAGCTTCACCGCCAGCTCCGTCAGTGGAGCCTATCCCGACGGTACGAAGGTGGACGTCCTCTATCAGATGGACCAGCCGTCGAACGCGATCATCGATCGGCCGTTCGTACGCTGGGGGCGCTTCGTCGCGCTCGGCGCCCTGTCGGGTATCGTGATGGGGCTCGGCGCCTACATCGCCCGCGCCGCGCGGCGCCACGACAGGATGACGGGACTCCGTTGATCTTCACCACCTTCAGTTATTTCCTGTTCCTGATTCCCGCGGCGCTGCTGTTCAGGGCGACCGGTCCATGGTTCCGGCCGTGGGTCCTCGTCGCCTCGGGCGTTCTCTTTTTCCTCTATTTCTCCGTGACGGAGTTCGCGGGCTGGATGGGCGCCGCCTGCATCGCGATCTTCATCTGGGAGGCGCTCCTCAGCCGTTTTTACACCAGCCGATCTCGCTGGTGTCTGCTCGGCGTCGCGGTCAGCGTCGGCATTCTCGCTGTGTTCAAGTACTGGAACTTCCTGACCGGCCTGGCCACGGCAGGGGGTGCCAATCGCTGGGCGTGGCACGGCGCCTTCCTGCCGCTCGGTATTTCATTCTTCACGTTCGAGTTCATTCACTACGCTGTCGATCGCTACCATTCGCGAGTCGAGCGGGGGACGCTCGGCGAGTACCTGGCGTTCATCTTCTTCTTTCCGACGCTCGTCGCCGGGCCGATCAAGCGCTTTCAGTACTTCGTGACGGGTCTGCGCAGTCCCAGCCGTGACTGGCCGCTCGACTGGAACCGCGGCATCACCCGCATCCTCGTCGGGCTGGTGAAGAAGTTCGGGGTTGCCGATGTGCTGTCGAGCCTGACCGTTCACCTGAACGCCGCCGACATTCCGCACGCGTCACGTCCGGTGCTGCTGCTCTGGCTGCTGGCCTACGCCGGGAAGATCTACTTCGACTTCTCGGCGTACTCGGACATCGCGATCGGATCCGGGCGGCTGTTCGGCTTCGCCATTCCCGAGAACTTCGACTGGCCGTATTTCCGGACGAACATCGCCGACTTCTGGCGCAACTGGCATCGCTCGCTGACGCGATGGCTGACCGACTATGTCTTCATTCCGCTTGGCGGCTCACGCGCCGGGCGATGGCGTGTCTCCGCCAATGTGATGACGACCATGCTCGTCAGCGGCTTGTGGCACGGCGCCAGCCTCAATTTTCTGGTCTGGGGCGCGTGGCACGGGGGACTACTGGTCATTCATCGGTGGTGGGTGACCCGCCGAGGCTCCAGGCCGGCGGCGCCGCCGACGGCGCTGGGCCGGTTTTCGTCATGGGCCGCCACCTTTGCCGCCGTCACCTGTGGTTGGGCCTTCTTCGCCATGGATCTGCCGACCGCGGCGTTGTATTTCCGGCAGCTTATTTTCGGGTGACTCGATGAACCTGTTGCGTCGTCTCAAGGACCTGGCCGACTACGTGGCCGGCTGTACCGACACGCCGCCTCCGGGTGTTTCGATCGGCGTCGCCTCGTGGGCGTGGGCCCTGTGGTGGGGCGCGCTGGGGCTGTTCGTCCTCGTCTTCTGCGGCCAGGCGACGAAGTTCATCTACGTCGACTTCTGATCGCATGGCCAGGCGCGGCTTCGCCGTCCAACTGCTGCTCGCGATCGCGCTGATGGCCGCGTTGAACGTCGTCATCGCGCGGCTGGCCGTCAACGCCGTGCCCCGCCAACTGCTCCGCGCCATCCAGTCGTCGCCGCCGGTGACGACGGTGCTGGCCGGCAACTCCCTGGTGGAGGCCGGCATCGACGCCGCTGCCTACGCGCAGGCGAGCGGCGACGGGCCGGCGATCAACATCGGAATGGGCAGCAGCTCGCCGATCGAGCACGATCTGCTGCTGCACCGCGCCATGGCGCTTCGCCCGCGGCGCGTCGTCTACGGCTTCTTCGACGCGCAACTGACGGCGCCGCCTGGCGTCGCCTGGTCCGATCTGTTCGGCAATCGCGCGGCGGCGTTCTACATCGATCCGGACGTGGCCGAACGTCTCATCGCTCCCGACAGCCGGTGGCAGCGTTTCCAGTTCCGCGCGCTGGGACACCTCCCGATGTTCGTCGAGCGGGCCGCCATCTGGGCCGGAGTCGAGCGATGGCGGCGACGGCTGCGCGAGATCGGCGTGCCGCCCGAGCCGGTCGGCCGCTTCGGCCGGATCGCTGATTTCGCCGAGCTCGAGGCGCTCACGCCAGAGGCGTTCCGGCTTGCCTGCGCGCAGGCCGTGGCCAGCCGGACGCCGCTCACCGGCGCGATCGCCGATCTGCTCGACGAGACGCGCCAGCGTCACGCTGCCACGTTCGTGGTCGAGATGCCGCAGACGTCGAGGCATCGCGCCCGGTATTACGAGACGCCGGAATGGGCGGCCTATCGCGAGTACGTTGCTGGGGAGATCCGGCGGGCGGGCGCGAACTACCTGAAGGCGTCGGACTGGATGCCGGACGAGGCGTTCGAGGACGGCATGCACCTGTCTCCGGCCGGGGCGCGCGATTTTGCCGTGCGGCTCGCCGCGCCGCCGCCGCCGGCCTCGCGCGAGTGACGCGTCACAGCCGCCGCAGCTTGTCGCAGGCCTTCTCGAGCGTCTCGTCCTTCTTGGCGAAGCAGAAGCGCAACACCGGCGGCGGCGGCTGCCGGTAGAGGAACGCCGAGGTCGGGATCGACGCCACGCCGATCTCGCGCGTCAGGCGCAGCGCCAGATCCATGTCCTTTTCGTCGCTGAACGCCGAGTAGTCGAGCAGCTGGAAGTAGGTGCCGCGCGAGGGCAGCGGCGTCCAGCGCGAGCCCTCGAGCAGCGACAGGAACAGATCGCGCTTGCGCTGGTAGAACGCCGACAGTTCCGGCCAGCCCCGCCGCTCGTTCAGGAAATCGGCAAAGGCGTACTGCGCCGGCGTGAACGACGAGAAGGTCGTGAACTGGTGCGCCTTGCGGAACTCCGTCGACAACGGGCCAGGCGCCACGACGTAGCCCATCTTCCACCCGGTCACGGAGTAGGTCTTGCCGAACGAGCCGACGATGAAGCTGCGCTCGCGAAGCTGCGGATAGCGCGCCATGCTGGTGTGCAGCGCTCCGTCGAAGACGATGTGCTCGTAGACCTCATCGCTGACGATCGTGATATCGGTGCCCTCGACGATCGACACGAGCTCGCGGATATCCCCTTCGGTGAGGATCACCGCCGCCGGGTTGAGCGGCGTGTTGATCATGATCATTTTCGTGCGCGGCGTGATCGCGGCGCGTACCTCGTCCCAGGGGAAGCGATAGTCGGGATAGCGGAGCGAGACGATGACCGCCTTGCCGCCGTTCAGCTCGATCGACGGGACGTAGGAGTCGTAGCACGGTTCGAAGACGATGACCTCGTCGCCAGGACGGATGACGCAGGCGACGGCGTCGAAGATTCCCTCCGTGCCGCCGGAGGTGACGGTGACCTCGAGGTCGCCGTCGTAGTTCGATCCGTAGAGCGCGTTGTACTTCGCCGCGATCGCCTGGCGCAGCGCCGGCACCCCCTGCATCGGCGCGTACTGGTTGCGACCCTCGCGCATGTGCCGCGCCACCGCCTCGACCAGCGCCGGATCGCAGTCGAAATCGGGAAAGCCCTGCGACAGGTTGATGGCGCCGAGATCGGCGGCAAGCTTCGACATCACGGTGAAGATCGTCGTGCCGACGTTGGGGAGCTTTGAGGTCAGAACGTTGGTGTGCACACTATCCCTTTATCACAGGCGCCGAGGAGCGTGCGGCCGCTCGCCGGTCGCAGCTCCGGTCGCCTATTGTTCGGCGTCTCCTGATCCCCTGACGTCCGGCCCCCCCTCGTCGGTGGCTTCGAAGACGCCGGTCTGCCGGTTCTTGCGCACGCCGTTCCAGGGGAAATGCCGCCCGTTCATCGCGACGTAGACGCCCGGCGGCAGCACCTGCGCGAACGAGAGGGCGCTGCCGAGGTTGAAGAGGCCGTCCGAGCTGCCGAACGCGTACGGCACCATCGCGCCCGTCAGGACGATCGTCCGATCAGCGAGGCCGGCGCCGGCCAGCGCGCGCGCGGTGTCGACCATCGTGTCGGTGCCGTGCGTGACGACGATCGCGCGCTCGGCGGCGGCCCGACAGCGCGCCACGATCGCGGCCCGCCCGGCGTCGTTCATCTCGAGGCTGTCGATCATCATCACCGTGTCGATCGCCAGCTCGAGCCGCGCCCGTCCGCGCCGCAGCATTTCCTGCAGGTGCGTGTCGCGGAAGTACAGCTGTCCGGTGAGCTCGTCGTACTCCTTGTCGAACGTGCCGCCGGTCACGAGGATTCGGATGCCCATGGCAGGTCTCCAGCGTTCGTCAGTTGGGCTGGGCCGGGTGGCGGCGCGGCGGAATCGACGCGGTGCCGCGCGGCGATCCGGCGGCGCGGAACAGATCGTCGGCAGAGGACAGGATGATGCGACGGAGCCGCTCGGGGTAGTCGGGCGGCTGCCGCTGCAGGAACGCTGTCACGGTGGCGGCGGCGGCGCGGGACTGGTGCCCGCCCAGCGTCGCGTCCATCCAGCGCTTGGGAAAGAAGATGTCGCCCGTCCGCTGGATTTCGCGCAGCATCACCAGGCTGGGCTCGATGTACCGCTCCGTCTCCGCCGCGCGCAGCGGGTGGTGCAGGTAGCGCAGGCCCTCGAGTACCCAGGGCTCGTGGCGCCGGTTGGCGACCTCGGCGAGCGAGGTGAACCAGGCGTCGCGTTCAGCGGGATCCGCCGAGAGGGCGGGGCGGACGAACACCAGTTGTGCCTTGCGATCCGGGTTCGTGGTGCGCTCGATCTGGCGAGTCAGGATCGCGGCCGCGTCGGGCGCGCCGCGCACCGCGAGCTCCTCGGCCAGCCGGATGAAATCGGGCTCGGCGAGCGTCAGCCCGGGGATCTTCTCGTCGCCGCTCCACACCCGCGCCAGCCAGTTCACCGTGGCGGGAGTCTGCGCCACGTCGCGCAGCGCCCCGAACCACGCCGCTTTCAGTGTCTGTGACGGCGCCGCCTCGAGCCCGTCGCGCAGCATCCGTTCGAGCCGCGCCGCGCGCGCGTCGCGGTCGGCGGCGCTCGAGAACTGCCAGTACGCGGACCGCGTGTAGCCGAGGATGCGACCGACGTTCAGCTCGTTCTTCTCGGCCGGCAGCGCCGTCGTGGCCAGGTCGAGTAGCGCGTTCGCCTTGATCTCGCCGGCGAGCAGCGCATCCCACAGCGTGATCCACACCGCGCCTCTGGTCAGGTCGTCGTCAACCTCGGGCAGATGCCGGGTCAGCCAGACGAGGCTCGCCGGATCGAGGCGGATCTCGCCGTAGGCGATGCCGCCGCCGTTTGCGATCACGAAATCGGCCGGCAGGCCGTGCGCCGCTGGCACGTCGACGCGCGCCGCGTTCAGGTGGACGGGCAGCAGCGTCACGTGTCCTCCGCTGCCCACCGCGACCTGGATCCGCTGGTTCCAGACGAGCCGGCGCGGCGCCAGGGGGTCGGTTTGCCTGAACACGAGTTTCTCGATGCGGCCGCCCGCGAGCGTCAGCTCGGCGCGAATCTCCGGCCGTCCTCGTTCCTCGACCCAGGCATGGCTCCACGCGGCCAGATCTTCGGGCGTGCGGCGGTCGAGCATGTCGATCAGATCGGGCCAGCTCGCGTTCTTGAACGAGTAGGTCTTCAGGTACTCGCGCAGGCCGTCCTGGAACGCGGCCGGCCCGGTCAGCGTCTCGAGCTGCCGCATCACGATCGGGGCCTTCTGATAAATGATCGCGCCGTAGAGCGTGCCGGCGTCGTTGAGGTTGTTCAGCGGCTGGCGGATCTCGTTGGTGCCAGCCGTCCGGTCGACGGCGTAGGCCGCCGGGTAGTAGTCGAGCAGGAAGCGCAGCGCGTGGTTGAGGCCGGGGAACGCCGGGTTGACGATCTTCGCGGCCATGTAATTGGCGAAGACCTCTTTCATCCACACGTCCGAGAACCACTTCATCGTCACCAGATCGCCGAACCACATGTGCGAGGTTTCGTGGGCGATGACGTTGGCGCGGCCGAGCAGCTGTTCCTGGGTCGCGCTCTCGTCGAGCATCAGCCCGCTGGCGTTGTAGAAGATCGCGCCGGGATGTTCCATCCCGCCGAACTGGAACGCCGGGACGAGAAAGAAGTCGAACTTGCCGAACGGATACGGGATGCCGGTATAGCGCTCGAGCCAGGCGAGCGCCTGCGCGTGCAGGTCGAAGATCGCGTCGCGGTTGCGGGCCACCTTCGCGGCGTCGGTCTCGCGGTGGAACATGCGGAACACGCGGCCGTCGCGTTCGGCCTGCTCGACGGCGAGCCGGCCGGCCGCAAACGCGAAGAGATACGTCGAGATCGGCTGCGTGGTCGCGAAGCGGATCGTCGTGCGGCCGCGGTCGGTCTGGCGCTCGACCTCCGCGCCGTTGCCGAGCGCCTGCCATCCCGCCGGCACGTCGAGCTGGAGCGTCCAGCGCGCCTTCAAGTCGGGCTGGTCGAAACACGGGAACGCCAGATGCGCCCTCGACGGGACAAAAATCGTATAGAGAAAATCCTCGCTGCGGTTGAGCGGCGCGTCGCCGGCGTTGAATTCGAGCGACACGGCGTTGTCGCCGGCGCGGACCCGATCGGCAGGGAGGATGATGTGGCCGTTGACCTGACGCACCCGCACCTCCGCGCCGTTCAGTTCCGAGCGCGTCAGGATGCCGGCGCGATCCGGCGCGTAGTCGAGGACGATCGGTTCGCCGGTCGTCGCGACCGAAAACCTGATCAACTCACGTCCGCCGATCGGCGTTCCCTTCTCGGCCGGAATGACGAACGCGAGGTCGTAGCGCAGGTTCGTCAGGCGGGCCGCCCGCGCCGCGGCCAGCGTGTCGGTGACGCCGAGATCGGGATCGGGTTTCACCTGGGGAGCGTGGGCCATCAGCGACATCACCGCGAGCACGACTGCCGGTCGCATCGCCGGGATCATATCCCGTCGCGGCGCCCGTGACAGAGCGGGGAGAAGGGAGAACAGGACCCAACGCTGCCGGCGCGCGGGACGTTCACGCGACGCGACGGAAGCGCAACACGGCGAGCGCGGCGATTTCGATCGCCACGCACACGGTCACGACCGAGAGCTGCATGAACGCGGTGTAGAAGCCGCGCCCGACCAGATCGTAGACGGTGAGGCCCACGAGCACGATGGCCGCGATGGTCGCGACGCGCAGGCCGCGCGGCAGGGAGGCGTCTTCGTTGACGAGCAGCATCACCGCCGGCGTGCCGATGAGCAGGACGTAATCCCATCCCTGCGGCGAAATCAACGGGATGAGCAGGAGCAGCATCGACGCCTCCAGGGTCTCCGGGGTGGATAGCCCGCCGCGCCCGGCGATCACCACGCCGGTGAGCGCGAGCAGCAGCACGGCTGCCGCCGCGGCGAGGATGCGGGCGTTCGAATCGGTGCCGAGCCACTTGGCGAACAGCGAGCCGAGCGACACGTTGTCGGGATTGGTCAGGTTCGGCGCGGTGGTTGCCGCCACCGTGTGCCACCAGTCCGCCAGCAGCCGCAGATTCCCCGCCCAGCCGTAGCGCACCGCGGGGAGCAGGAGCAGCACGACCATGCCGGCCGTCATCGTCGCGAACGCGGTGCGGTTCCGGCGAGTCGCGAGCCAGGGCGCGAAGATCGCGGCGTACGGTTTCACGACGACCGCGAGCGCCAGCAGCAGTCCGGCGGCGGCGTCGCGCCGGTTCCGCAGGCAGACGATCGCCAGCGCGGCGAGTGCGCCGAGCAGCAGGTTCACCTGTCCGAGCACCAGTTCGTGCGCATAGAACTTCGCCATCGCGAGGAACGTCAGGACGAGGAGCAGCGCGGCCGGCCGGCGCAGCCGCGGCATCGCGCGGACGCTCAACCCGAGCAGCGCCGTCATCAGCAGCGCCGACGCCACGAACCAGGCGGCCTTGGCTGCCTCCTCCGGCATCAGCGCGGCCGGCGCGGCGAGCACCGCGAAGGCGGGCAGATACTTGAACTGATAGTGGCCGTCCTCCTCGCGGTAGAGCGGCTCGGCCGCCAGCGCCCGCGCCGCCGCCGTGCGATAGACCTGGAAGTCCGGCATCTTGCGCGAGACCCGCGTCGTGAACAGCGCGACCACCGACACGGCGGCGAGCACGACGAGGAGCGCGCGCGTGCGGGTTGCGCTCGGCCGCAGAATCGGCATGCGCCGAGAATACCGCAGGCGGTGCCGCGCGGCCTGTCGGATAACATAGCGCCGCATGATGCCGGTGACGGCGCGGGCGCTGAGAGGACTCGTGCGGCTGCTGCCGCGCGGGCGCTACGCGCTGCTCGCGTCGGGCGCGGCGCGCCGCGGCCGCTTCGTCGCGCAGCTGCCGGCCGACCTCGGCGCCGCGCGTTTCCAATGCGATCTGGGAGACGAGATCGCGCGCGAGGCGTGCATGACCGGCTACTACGAGCCGCCGGTGACGCGCATGTTCGAGGCGCACGTGCCGGCGGGTGGCGTGGTCGTCGACGCCGGCGCCAACTGGGGTTATTTCAGCCTGCTCGCGGCGGGGCTCGTCGGACCGTCCGGCCGCGTCATCGCCATCGAGCCTGATCCGCGGCAGAGCGCCGCCCTCGATGCCAATTGCGCGCTCAATCCGGCGCTGCCGATTGCGGCCCTGCGGGCCGCAGCATCCAACGCCCCCGGGACGATGACCTTGAGCGGCTACGAGGATGCCGCGTCCAATCGCGGCGTCTCGCGCGTCGGCGCCGCGGCCGCGGCCGGCCCGCGATTCGACGTGGAGACGGTGACCATCGACGCGATCACGGATGGACATGCGGCGGTCGATCTGGTGAAGATCGACGTCGAAGGCGCCGAGGATCTCGTGCTCGGCGGCATGCGGCTCGGGCTCGCGGCGCGCCGCTACCGCGTGATCGTCCTCGAACTGCATCCGGGCCTGCTGAAGGCGCGTGGCGTCGACCCCGCCTCGGTCGTCGCGCTGCTGACCGACGCCGGCTACCGCGGCGCGACCATCGATCTGTCGCCGGCCGGCTACCGTCGCGCGCTTCGCGGTGCGCAAACAGCGTCGCTGTTGCAGCCGCTCGACGCGTGGCAGGCGGTCGGGTGGCCGCATCTGCTCTGGGTCTGTTAAAGTACCGCTCGATATCCATGGTCCGGCGATCGCTGCTGCCCCCCTCATACGAACAGAATCTCGGTCACGCGCGGCGAATCGAGCTTGCCGCCGATCGCCCCATCCGTGAACGCAACCGGCCTTCGTATCGGTTCAATCACTGGCCGATCTGGATCTTCGTGTTCTTCATCGCGCCCGGGCCGATGACCTTTGCGCTCTTCGAGGCTGGCTTCAGCCGCGCCATGCTGCTCTGGCTGGCGGTCGTGATGGCCGGGACCGGCATCGCCGGTCTCTTCGGGAAGCTGCCCGGCGTCGAGCCGCGGCCCTACATCATCCGATTCACCGAAGACCGCCCCAACCCGCTCTATCGCCGCATCTGCTACACCCTGGCCTGGAGCGAAGCGATCACGTTTGCGCTGCTCAACATCTTCGGGCTCGGCTGGGCGATCGTCACCGGCGAATGGCGGTTGAAGGAGTTCTACCAGGCGGCGTATTTCCCCATGGCCGGTTCCCTCTGGGCCCTCGGCGCGCTCGGGTTGCTGCCGCGGGTGAAGCGGTCGACGAAGGGCGAGGGGCACGAACGCCGCTACTTCTACGGCACCATCTGGGCGGTCTGTCTCGCCCAGCCCGTCTTGTGGTTCCTCTGGCGCGTGCTGCCGCGCTCACGGACGTTCGAGATGATCAAGCTGGCCGTCTTCGTCGGCATTCTCCTCTGGGTCGGCAACCTGGCGCGCCGCGGCCTGCTGCCGAGGACGCGTCCCATCGTGCCGGGCGAACTCGCCGTTTCGGACTGAACGCCTCGGTCCCGCGATGGATCGACCAGCCGCTCTCGACGCCCCGCCGATGACGAGCGCGGATCCCCCGGTCGAGGCTCTCTTCCTCAACTCCGGCATCCTCGGGCAGCGGACCTTCGCCAACTTCGTGCGCGACGCTTTCGTCGGCGAACACGACGGTATCCGGGCGGCGCAGGCGCTCGTCACCGACGACCTGACGTTCCCGGAGCGGCTCATGCGCTACGCGCTGTGCTTCCAGTTGTGGCCTCCCGGCGCCGCCGGCTACCGCAATCTGGATCTGCACCGGTTTCGCTGCGAGGTCAACGCCGGCATCCTGGCGCGCAACCGCTTGCGGCGGTTCGAGCGCACCGGGCGCCGCGTCGACGTCCTGCACTTTCACAATCAGACGACGGCCTACACCGCCGTCGCCGCGATGCGCCGGATTCCCTCGATCGTGTCGATCGACTGCACCCAGCGCTGCGTGCTCCAGCAGTCGGCGTCGGCGCTCGAAACGCGCAGCTACGAACCGAACATCCGGCGCGACGGCCGCATTTTCGACGCGGCGAAGTTCATGGTGTCGACCTCGACCTGGGCCGCCCGCGCCGTCCGCGACGAGTATCCCGACTGCCGCACCGACATCGCCGTCATGCCGATTCCGGTGCCGCTGATGCCGGGCAGCGACGGCTGGATCGCCGAACGATACGCGCGCCGCGCCGCCGCCGGGCGTCCCAGGGTGCTGTTCGTCGGCGGCGATTTTCCCAGGAAGGGAGGCTTCGATCTGCTGGACGTGTGGGCGCGCGCCGGCTTCCACGAGCGCGCGCACCTCGATCTCATGACGAGCTGGCCAATCGACGAGGCGACCCTGCCGCCCGGCGTCACGCGGCACGTGGGCATCGCGGTCCACACCGACGCCTGGCAGGCCCTGTGGCGCCGCGCCGATCTCTTCGTGCTCCCGACGAGAGACGAAGCGTTCGGCATCGCGTTCCAGGAGGCGGGTGCGGCCGGCCTGCCCGCCATCGGCACGCGGTTGAATGCCGTTCCGGAGATCGTCCGCGACGGCGAGACGGGTCTGCTGGTGCCTCCCGGCGATCGACCGGCGCTGGCTCAGGCGCTCGACGCGCTGGTCGCGTCGCCTGAAACCTGCCGCGACATGGGCGCCCGCGGCCGCACGTTCATCCAGGCGTCAGCCGATCCCGAGCGGTATCGACGTGAACTGGCGGCCGTCATCAGGCGTCTGGCCGGCCGGTGACCTGCGTCTGGCACGATCATCGCTGGTGGACGTTGCGGCTGCCGGGTCGGTGACCCTAGGCCGTCGGAGGACCCCATGTCGGATCTGCAAATCGATTCCCACGGCGTGATCGCGCCGTGCCCCGCGTGCGGCCGGCGCAACCGCCGTGCGTTCGCCAAGCTCGGCACCGAGAGCCGCTGTGGCGCGTGCCGCACCGCGCTGCCGGCCCCGGCGGCTCCCATCGAAGCGCCGGACGCGGCGGCGTTCGACGCCGCGGTGGCCGCGTCGAGTCTGCCGATCGTGGTGGATTTCTGGGCGCCGTGGTGTGGCCCCTGCCGCATGGTCGCCCCCGAATTCGAGACCGTGGCGCGCGCGGCGGCGGGCCGGTATCTCGTGCTGAAAGTCGACACCGAGGCCGTGCCCGACGTCGGCGCCCGTTTCCAGGTGCGGTCGATCCCCACGATGGCGGTCTTTTCGGGAGGCCGGGAGATCGGGCGCACGTCGGGCGCGCGGCCGGCTGCGGATATCGACGCGTTCGTCCAGTCGACATTGACGCCCCGGTAGATAATCGGGGCATGGCATCAGGCGGCGATTCGGCCGCGCCAGGACCGGCACAGATGACCGAGCGGCCTGCCGTCGAGCCCGACGCGACTGTCGAGGCGCGGCTGGGCGCGTTCGTCGTCGAGCGGCATCCATTCGCAGCTGCGGCACTCGGCGCGGCGCTGGCGTCGCTCGATCCGGTCTTGCCGGATACGCCGTCGGTGGCCCGTCTGCGCGCCGAGCTGCCGCCGGCGCTCCGGCGCGAGTTGCGGTCGCCTCCCGCCGATCTTCCCGAGTGCACGCCGGCCGTGGCGGCGGCATCCCGATGGCAGGCGGCGGTCGACGAGCTCGTCGGCGCCTGCGACGGATTCCTGCACCGGCTCGAGCTGCGATGGTCGCTCAGCCGCGAGGAACGCCGCGAGATCCTGCGGGGCATGACGCTCACCCGGGCCACCGACAACCGCCTGAAGTCGCTCTTCACCGGCGGCGAGGTGCGTTACGGTGAGACGACGTTCCAGGGGAAGGGATTCCGTTCGCTCGGTCAGGAGGCCATCTACGCGTCGGTCATCCGGTTGCGCCGCGGCGACGCGTACCGGACGCCGGAGGGCTGGCGCGGCGACGTGATCGCGCCGATCATCCGCGACCTCGGCGCCGAGCTGGCGATGTCGATCCCGTCACCGGGCGGCGCCGGACCGGATCGGACTGCCGAAATGGTACGGATGGCGCTCTCGGCACAAATGGGGAAGGCCGGGCCGCCGATGAACGGCCGCGACCTCCACGTCGGGGACATGTCGCGCGGGATCCTGCCGGCGGCGGCGCCGCTGGCGACCGGCGCGCTGACGCTGACCGGCATGGCGCTCGCCTTTGCCCAGCAGGGAGACGGGCGCGTCGCGATCACCTACATGGGCGAAGGGGCGACATCGCTCGGCGAGTGGCACGAGGCGATCAACTTTTCCGCGGTGCGCCGCCTGCCGATTGTCTTCTGCGTGCAGAACAACCAGACGGCGCTGTCGACTCCGATCGCCGAGCAGTCGGCGGCGCGCGTCTTTGCCGACAAGGCGGCGGGCTACGGACTCTCCGCCGTGACGCTCGACGGCACCGATCCAGACGAGATCGCGGCGGCCTTCGCCTGGGCGGTCGAACGCGCGCGCGGCGGCGGCGGCCCGACCTTGATCGAGCTCGTCTCGATGCGCATGTGCGGCCACGCGCATCACGACGACATGCTGTATCTCGGCAAGGACCCGCAGCCGTCGTGGAGCTATCCGTCGCCAACCGACGCAGGCTACGCCGATCAGGCGCTCTATGCGTACTGGCGCGCACGCGATCCGCTCGTCGCCTACGCGGCGCGGCTCGAGGCCGACGGCGCGATCGATGCAGGCGAGGCGCAAGGCTTTCGTGACGCTGCGCAGGCGTTCGTCGAACGGGAAGCGCGCGCCGTGATCGCGGCGCCGTGGCCGGATGCGGCGACGGCGGGGGAGGGGGTGTTCGCCGGCGAGCCGCCGCGCACCAGGATCGACGTGCTCGAGCCGTCGTTCCGATCGGCCGTCCTCCATGATCCGCCGCTGCCGCCGCTCGAGGCCAACCCGCCGCACGATCCCCGCGGGCGCACCTTCCTCGACGCCGTGATGCTGGGGATCGGCGACGCCTTGCGCGCCGACCCGCGCGTGTTCGTGATCGGCGAGGACGTCGGCGGCGCCTATGGGAATGCCTTCCTGCTGCTGCGACCGCTGCTGCAGGAGTTCGGGCCGCGCATCCTGAATGCGCCGATCGCCGAATCGGCGGTGATCGGCGCCTGCGTCGGCGCCGCGCTCGCCGGCCAGCGGCCGATCGGCGAGATGCAGTTCAACGACTTCGTGGCGACCGGTTTCAACCAGCTGGTCAACAACGCGGCGAAGATCCGTTACCGCTGGGGCGGCGAGGTGCCGATGGTCCTGCGCATGCCGTGGGGCGGGCTGCGCCACGCGGGGCCGTACCACAGCCAGAACACGGAAGCCTGGTTTTATCGAACGCCCGGCCTGAAGATTGTCGTGCCGTCGACTCCAGCCGACGCACGCGCCGCGATGGCGGCGGCCGTCGCCGATCCCGATCCCGTGCTCTACTACGAGCACATCGCGCTGTATCGCGATCCACGGATCAGGCAGGCCCTGGAGGCCGCACCGCCCGAACCGCTCGCGACCGGCAAGGCCGCACTGCGCCGTGCCGGCAGCGATCTCGCGATCGTCTCCTACGGCGCCTACGTGCATACCGCGCTGGCGGTCGCCGAGGCGCTGGCCGCCGACGGCGTGCAGGCCTCCGTGCTCGACCTGCGCTGGCTGGCGCCGCTCGACAAGGACGCGCTGCTCGCGGTGGCGCGACACTGCAGCCGCGTGCTGATCGTCCACGAGGACACGCGGACGGGCGGCGTCGGCGAGAGTCTGGCCGCCATCGTCCAGGAGGAGGCGTTCGAGTCGCTCGACGCGCCGGTTCGGATCGTCGGCGCGCTCGATACACCGGTGCCGTACTCGCCGCCGCTCGAGGACGCGTTCCTGCCGTCCGAAGCCGAGATCGAACGCGCGGCGCGGCGGCTCCTCGCGTACTGAAGGGAGCGACGTGCCGCTGCCGGGGCAGATGATCACCATCGGGACGCGGTACTACCCGGCGTCGGCGGACTCGGAACGCCGGCAGCAGCGGTCGCGCGACTCGCTCGCGGCCCTGCCTGACGTGCACCGCGTCAATCTCCAGTTCAGCGACGAGACGTACCGGCCGGAGGGGTTCGACACCCGGCCGGTGCTGCGGCAGGACTCGATCGCGCTGACGCGGCGCGGGCGCGTGCGCAAGCCGATCGTGTCGGAGATGTTCGCCGCGCTGGCCGATGCGGCGGCCGCCTCCGGGGATCGCTACTTCATCTATCTCAACGCCGACATCGAAGTGTCGCCGGCCGCGCTGCGGCGCGTCGCCGCCGGCGGCCGCGACGCCTACGCGTTCTGCCGGATCGACCTGGCGCCCGAGAGCCGGCTGCCGCAGGGCGTGCTGCTCATCGGCATCGACATGTTCGCCGTGTCGGTCGACTGGTGGCGGGGGGTGCAGCGGCGGTTCCGCCCCTATATCGCCGGCGAGTCGCTGTGGGACAACGTCTACGCCGCGGTCGCCTGCTCGCACGGCCACGCCGAGATCGTCGACGACGACTCCGGGATCTTTCACGAATTGCATCCGGCCAGCTGGGCCGACGGACCGTTTGCCGCCTACAACGGGTATCTCGCGGCGCTCGACGCGCCGTACTTCTCGCGATGGGCGCGGTACGTGGCGGGCCTGCAGGCCGGCCGCACCTCCGGCGACCTCGATCGCGCACGCCTGGCCCGCGAGATCTTCGCTCCGCCGGTGCTGCAGGGGCGCGAGCATCTGCGCCACGCCGGCCGCTCAGTGCGTGCATGGGCGCGTTACGCCGCCATCCGCCGCCGCATGGCGCCCGATCGCTGAACGCCGTGCCCGAGCTGCCCGACGTCGAACTGTACCTGGCGGCGCTTCGGCCGCGCGTGCTCGGCCGAACGCTGGAGCGGACGCGCGTCAGCAGTCCGTTCTTCGTCCGCACCTACGATCCGCCGCTCGCCGCGTTGCACGGCCGCCTCGTCGTGACGCTGGCGCGCCTCGGCAAGCGTCTCGTCTTCGGCTTCGAGGGCGACCTGTTCGCCGTGGTGCACCTGATGATCGCCGGGCGGCTCCGCTGGCTGGAGCCGGCCGCGCCGGTTCCGCGGAAGCTGGGACTGGCGGCGTTCGACCTCGCGCACGGGACGCTCCTCTTCACCGAGGCCGGCACCCGCAAGCAGGCCTCGCTGCACGTCGTGATCGGCGCGGCGGCGGTCGAGGCGATGGATCCCGGCGGCGCCGACGTCTTCGCGATGACGCCGGAGACGTTCGGCGCGGCGCTCCGCGCCGAGAACCATACGCTCAAGCGGGCGTTGACCGATCCGCACGTGTTCAGCGGGATCGGCAATGCCTATTCGGACGAGATCCTGCACGCCGCGCGGCTCTCGCCGGTGAAACTGACGCAGTCGATGACCGACGTGGACGTCGCGACACTCTTCGCCGCGACGCGCGAAGTGCTGGCGGGGTGGACGGCACGGCTGCAGGAAGAGACCGGCGACAGGTTCCCCGAGAAAGTCACCGCGTTTCGTCCCGACATGGCCGTGCACGGCAAGTTCGGGAAACCCTGCCCCCGCTGCGGCGCCCCCGTGCAGCGCGTCGTCTACGCCTCGAACGAGTCGAACTATTGCGCGGCCTGCCAGACCGGCGGCCGACTGCTGGCCGACCGCGCCCTCTCCCGCCTGCTCCGGGACGATTGGCCCAAGACCCTGGATGCCCTCGAGCGCGTCAAGCGCCGATAAGAGGGACGGCAGCACCGACCGGGCGATGGGGTTCGGGTATCCGAGCGTATCGGATACGATTCATGTCATGTGTCTAATTTGACACATGCCCATGAATCCGCGATAATCGGCCGCTTCCTGCCATCAACGGTCCCCGCCGGCACACTGCGCCGGGCCAGCACGCTGGCCACGCCCTGTGACCGACAGGGCGAAGCTGTCCCCCGAACCGTATGCGTCCCCGCTGTTCCACTGCGATTCTGCCGCCGGCGCTGCTTGGTGATTCGGCAGCCGTGCGTCAGATTCGTACGATCCTCGAGCGCCCGGCTCCCAGCCCGATCCTTCTGCTGGTCGAGGAGGGGCTCGAAGCGGCCGACGTCGCGCGATACGTGCACGACTGCACTCGTGGCGGACAGGCCTTCGTGCGCGCCGACTGCGGCCGCCCCGACGCCGACGGGCTCGCGATCGAGCTGTTCGGCGTGCGCGGCCGGGCAGCCGCGACGCTGGAGACACTCGGCCCAGGCGCCGCGCTGCTGAAGGCAGGCCGCGGCACGGTCTTTCTCGACAATCTCAACGAACTCCCCGCCGCGCTGCAGCGTCGTCTGGCCCGCGTGCTTCGCGACGGAGAGGTCTGCGTGGGCGGCCGCGAGCGGACGCCGCTCGAGGCACGGGTCATCGCCGCGGCGCCGCCGTCGATCGCCGCCGATGCGGCCGACGGCCGGTTCCGTCCCGAGCTGCTCCGGCGCTTCGCCGCGACGCCCGCCGCGATCCCATCGCTGCGCGCGCGGGCGGGCGACGTCGCGGCGATCGTGAATCGGCTGGCGGCGGATCTCGCCGCTGCCGCCGGCCGTCCCGTGCCCAGGTTCACACCAGCTGCCCTGACGATGCTGGCGGCGCTGCCATGGACGGGCAATGTCGACGAACTGCGCGCCACGCTCCAGGGCGCGCTCGCGCGCGTCGAAGACGGTGTCATCCGCCAGGAAGATCTGCTCCCGGGCGTGCCGTTCGAGGGGATCGTCCGCCGGCTGGCGCCTGCCGTCAGCCTGCGCGAAGCGCGGCGGCGCTTCGAGCGCGAATACATCGCGTCGGTGCTCGAGCGGCACGGCTGGCGGATGAGCGAGGCCGCCCGTACGCTCGGCATCGAACGCGCCAATCTCTACCGCAAGACGCGTGAACTCGGCATTCAACGCTATGCGCCCGGAGGGCGCGGCGACTCATGACACGTTTCTCTCTGACGCTGACCGCGATCGCCCTGATGACATCCGCTCACGCGGCTTCGGCGCAGTCGTCGCAGGCGGCCGCGACGGATCCGGTCGACACGGCGACGATCCGCCTCGGCCCGGTGGGGCTGAACCCCGCGCTGATGATCCGGGACGTCGGGCGCGACAACAACGTCTTCAACGATCCGGACAACCCGAGGTCCGATTTCACTGCCACGATCTCTCCGCGGGTGGAACTGGTCACGAGCCCTGGGCCGATGAGGCTCTCTTACATCACCACGACCGACTACGTCTACTACCAGACCTATACGTCCGAGCGCGGGACCAATCTCGGCAACCAGATTCGCACCGACTTCGAGTTCGGCCCTTTCCAGCCGTCATTCGATGCGCACTTCGACAACACGCGCGAGCGTCCCAACCGCGAGATCGACACCCGTGCGCGCCACCACGATCGGAACTACGGCGGCAACCTGCGGGTGCAGCTCCCGGCCGACATCTTCGTGAGCGCCGGCGCCCGCCAGACACAGACCACGTTCGATCCGGGCGTCGAGTTCCGCGGCCAGGACCTCGCCACCACGCTCGACCGGACTGACGACCTGCTGGAGGCGGGCGCGGGCGTCGCGCTGACGCCGCTCACCACGTTCCAGGTCGACGTCGGGCGCGAGCGGGCGCGGTTCGACTTCACGCCCGAACGCGATTCGCAGACGCTGCGCATCATGCCGAAGGTGACGTTCAGTCCGCTGGCGATGCTCAACGGCAGCGCGTCGTTCGGCTACCGCCGCTTCACCACGCACTCGCCGGACGTGCCGAACTTCCGCGGCTTCGTCTCCTCGGTCACCCTGGCCTCGACGGTGCTGGAGCACCATCACATCGAGACGACGTTCGCCCGCGACCTGCAGTACTCGTACGAAGAGGCGGTCCCCGAGTACATCGAAACCGGCCTGACCGTCGGCTGGAACTGGGCGGGCGGCGGGCCGCTCGACGCGCGCCTCTACGGCAGCCGCTCGCGTCTCCACTACCGCTCGCCGACGCTCGCGGACGGCAAGACCGACGACGTCGCGCACACCTTCGGCTTCACCGTGGCGTGGCGGCTCGCCGCGTATCTCCGCGCCGGCGTCAACGGCGACTGGCGTGGCCGCGCCTCGGACCGCTCGGCCGACCGCGCCTATGACAACCGGCGCATCTACGCGACTTTCACATGGGGGAAAGTGTCATGACCACGATGGTGTTGCTCGCGCTCGTCTTGCAACAGCCCGCGGCGCCGGCGGCGCCCGCGCCCGCCGAGGCGCAGGAATATCTCATCGGCCCGCAGGACAAACTCGACATCATCGTGATTCCCGACGTCTTCAGCGACCGGCATGTCACGGTCGACGTCGATGGCACCTTCCAGTACAAGGATCTCGGACGGCTCAAGGCTCAGGATCTGACGCACGGCCAGGTCGAGGCCGAAATCCGCGAGCTGCTGATTCGGCGCAGCCTCCATAACAGTCCCACCGTGAAGGTCGAGGTGGTGGAGTTCCGCTCGAAGATGATCTACGTCAACGGTGATGGCGTAAAGCTGCCGAGCAGCTTCCGGGTCCAGGGAAATGACAATCTCATGTCGGCCATCTACCAGGCCGGCGGGTTCACGTCGCGGGCGGGCTCGTCGATCAGCATCCGCCGCCGCTCGATTGGCGGCACCCAGGCGACGGAGATCCGGATTCCGCGCAGCGACGTCGAGCAGGGGACAGGGCTCGCCGCGACGTTCCACCTCCAGGACGGCGACGTGATCAACGTGCCGGAAGCCGGGCACGTGTTCGTCCGCGGCGAGGTCATGGCCGGCGGCGTCTACGACCTCAGCGAGAACGCCAAGACCGTGCTCGACATGATCAACGCGGCCGGCGGCTTCAGCAAGTTCGCCCGCCGCGACGGCATCACGATCACCCGCGTCGTCGAAGCGAAGCCGCAGCAGATCAAGGTCGACAAGGATTTGACGCTGGCGGTGCAGCCCAACGACGTCATCGAGGTGCCGCGCCGGCGCTGGTGATGCGCGTCCTGCATGTCGCCGCCGGCAACCTCTACGGCGGCGTCGAACGGATTCTGGAAGAAATGGCCGCGCACGCGCCGGCAGGCTCGGCGCACGCCTTCGCGCTGTCGTTCCAGGGACGCGTCGTCTCCGGGCTCGACGCCGCCGGGGCCGAGCGCCACGATCTGGGGCCGGTACGGTTCAGCCGACCCCTGTCGGTCTGGCGCGCGCGCCGTCGTCTCCGGCGGCTCGTCGGATCGTTCGATCGCGTGGTCGCGCACTCGCCGTGGGCGTTCGCAATCGCCGCGCCCCTGCTGCCGGTCGGCACCCGCGTGCTCGTCGCTCACGATGCCCTCGACGGATCGCACTGGACGGAGCGGCGTACGGCCCGACGGGTTCCCTCGCTGGTGATCTGCAACAGCCAGTACACCTCGCGCGCGGTGGCGCAGTGGCTGCCGGCGGTACGTCGCGCCGTCGTACTGCCGCCGGTCTCGGCTCCGCCCGCCGCCGCCGCTGACCGCGACGCGACGCGGCGGGAATTCGGCGCGGCACCCGACACGACCGTCATCGTCATCGCCAGCCGCTTCGAGTCGTGGAAGGGGCACCTCGACCTGCTGCAGGCCGCGTCGACACTCCACGGCAACTGGCGGGTGTGGATTGCGGGCGGACCGCAGCGTCCGCACGAGGCCGCCTATGAGCGGCAGCTGCGGGCCGCCGCGTCGAGCCCAAGCCTGCAGGGGCGGGTCGCGTTTCTCGGCGAGCGCCGCGACCTCGCTCGGCTGCTGGCCGCCGCGGACGTGCATTGTCAGCCCAATACCACGCCGGAGCCGTTCGGCATCGCGTTCGTCGAGGCGCTCGACGCGGGTCTGCCGGTCGTCACCTTCGACTTCGGCGGCGCCTCGGAGATCGTCACCGAGGCCTGCGGCATCCTGCTGCCGGCGTCCGATCGCGGCGCGCTCGCCGGGGCGCTGCAGCGGCTGGTCGACGATGTGGCGGCGCGGCGACGCCTGGGCGACGCCGGTCCGCCGCGCGCGCGATGGTTGTGCGATCCGGCCACCCAGGTGGCGCGGTTCCAGGAGGCACTGCAGTGACGCGCGTGGAGGCCGACGCCGGCCTGCAGGAGCGCGCGGCGCGCAGCCTGGGCCGCGCACACGATCGGATCCACCGCACGGCGATGAACATGCTCGAGGCGCGCGGCGCCGGCGGACGGCTGCTCGACGCCGGCTGCGGTACGGGCGACCTCTGGCGGCTCGCGTCGGCACGCTTCACTGCCTGCACGGGGATCGACGCCGTTCGGTATCCCGGACTACCGGACGCGGTCGGCTTCGTGCCCGCCAACCTCGACGCGCCGCTTCCGCTCGAAGACGCGAGTGTCGACGCCGCCGCTGCCATCGAAGTGATCGAGCATCTCGAGAATCCGCGCGCCTTCGTGCGCGAGCTGGCGCGGGTCACCCGCCCCGGCGGCTGGATCGCGATTACCACCCCCAACCAGTTGAGCCTGCTCAGTCTGTCGTGCCTGATCGCCAAGGGCGTGTTCGTCGCGTTCCAGGACGGCGACTACCCGGCGCATCGCACCGCGCTTCTCGAGGTCGATTTGCGTCGCATCGCCGCCGAATCAGGGCTCGAGGACGTCGCGGTCGAATACACACGCTGGGGCCGGCTGCCACTCTCTCCGTGGCACTACCCGGCGCCCCTGGCCGCGATCGCGCCGCGCCGTCTGTCCGACAATGTCGCGCTGGTGGGGCGCCGGTGCGGGTAGCGCTGCTGAGCGTGTCGGCGGACGTCGGCGGCTCGGAAGCCATCCTGCTGACGCTGCTGCGAGAACTCGCCGCCAGGCCGGGGATCGAACCGGTGTTGATCCTGCCGCGTCACGGACCACTCGAGGCGCGCGCCTGCGCGGCTGGAGCGGCGACGCGGATCGTGCCGATGCCGGCGTCGCTGCTGGCGTTCGGAGAGTGGTCGATGCGAAGGCTCGGCGATCTCGGCCGTCAGACGGCGACGCTCGCCCGCGCCCTCGCCGGCGCGCGCGCCTATGGCGGCGCCATCGCCGCCGCGATCGACGAGTTGAAGCCTGACGTGATCCACACCAACGGGTTCAAGATGCACGTGCTGGCGGCGCGCGCCGCGCCGGCGGGCGTCCCGCTCGTCTGGCACGTGCATGAGTACCTGACGCCGCGGCCGCTCAGCCGCACGCTGCTGCGCCATCACGCCCGCCGCGCCGCCGCCGTCGTCGCCAATTCGCGCAGCGTCGCCGCCGATCTCGTGGCGGTGCTTGGCGGCCGGGCGCCGGTGACGACGATCTATAACGCCGTCGATCTCGCGGAGTTCACTCCGGGCGGCGACGAGGTCGATCTCGACGCGCTCGCCGGGCTGCCGCCGCTGGCGTCGAGCGTGTGCCGGGTCGGCCTGCTCGCCACGTTCGCACGGTGGAAGGGGCACGACGTGTTCCTGCGCGCCGTGCAGCAGGCGTCGGTGCCGCTTCGCGCGTACGTGATCGGCGGGCCCGTCTACGACACTGCCGGCAGTCAGGTGAGCCTCGACGATCTTCGTGCCCGCGCCTGCGAGCTGGGCGTCGCCGATCGCGTCGGCTTCACCGGGTTCATCGATCGCCCGGCCCGCGCGCTGCGGGCGCTCGACGTGGTGGTGCACGCGAGCACCGAGCCCGAGCCGTTCGGGCTCGTGATCGCCGAAGGCATGGCCTGCGGCAAGGCGGTCATCGTCAGCCGTGCCGGCGGCGCGGCCGAGCTCATCGTCGAGGACGTCGATGCCGTCGCGGCGATGCCGGGGGATGCTGCCGGGCTGGCCGCGGCGATCGACCGGCTCGCGGCCGATCCGGCGCTGCGCGCGCGACTCGGCGACGAGGCTCATCGGACGGCGCTGCGACGGTTCTCTCCGGCGGTCTTCGCCGGGGCCTTTGTCGATCTGTATGCCCGTGCAGGGCGGATGGGGGTTCCGGCATGAACGCGCAGACGCAGGCGTTCGGGCAGGCGGCGGCGGTCGACGCCGCGCAGCAGTCGCGCTGGGGCTTTGCCGAGTGGTTCGCGCTCAGCCAGACGGCGCTGCCGGCGCTGCTGATCCTGCCGGGCACACAGGCGATCCGTCTGCCGATTCGCACGTCGGCGTTCGGCATCAGCCTCGCGGCGCTCGGCTGGTACGTGATCAGCCCGCACGCGAAGATTCGCCAGTCGCGCGCGCAGAGCTGGGTGTTCGGCGTGATGGCGCTGCTCGCCGTCATGCTGTTCCACCCATCGACGCCGAACTTCCTCGGCGGCTTGGCGCACCTGACCGTCTACTTTGCGGTGATGGCGCCGCTCTTCTGGGCGCCGGTGCTCGTCGACACACCGGAGCGGCTGGCGCGCATCATGTGGATCCTGCTCATCTGCGCCGGGGCGAACTCGGTCGTCGGCGTGCTGCAGGTCTACGATCCGGCGCGGTGGCTGCCGGCGGAGTTCTCGCGCGTCCTGGTCGAGCAGGACATGGGTCTCGGGCCCGTGACCTTCATCGGCCCCAACGGACAGATGATGGTTCGGCCTCCAGGGCTGTTCGACACACCCGGCGCAGTCGCCGGACCCGCCGCCTACGCCGCGCTGCTCGGGCTGGTGTTCGCCGTCAGCCAGACGGAGACGTGGAAGCGCCTCCTGTCGCTCGTGTTCGCCGGCGCGGGGCTTGGCGCGATCTATCTGAGCCAGGTCCGCATCAGCTGGGCGGCGGCGCTCGCCATGATGCTGGCCTACGCGATGACGCTCGCGCGCCAGGAAAAGTTCGCGCGCGCGACCCAGTTCGCCTTGCTTGCCGGCGGCGTGTTCCTCGGCGGCTTCCTGCTGGCGGTCGCGCTCGGCGGCCAGACGATCAGCGACCGGTTCATGACGATCTTCGCGTCCGATCCGATCACGGTGTATCGCGGCGCGCGCGGCGCGCACCTCGACATGGCTTTCGGTGAACTGCTCGTCGACCATCCCTTCGGCGCCGGGCTCGGCCGCTGGGGCATGCCGGCCGCCTACTTCAGCGAATTCACCGACGCGAATCCACCGATCTGGGCCGAGATCCAGCTCGCGGGCTGGATGATCGACGGCGGCGTCCTGATGGTCGCGCTCTATGTCGGCGCCCTGCTGGTGACCGCGCTCACGCAGTGGCGGGTGGCCATGGTCAAGGGGCATCCTCGCCTCGCGACGTGCGGCGCGGTCGTGATGGCCGCCAATCTCGGGACAGCGCTGATGATCTTCAGCTTCACGCCGTTCGTGGCGCAGCTCGGAATCCAGTACTGGTTCCTGGCGGGAGCCCTGCACGGCGTCGCCACCAGACAGGGACTCGAGGGCGCATGACCTGGCTGGCCGCGACCGGCGATTTCGCCGCGCACGGCGGGATGGACCGCGCCAACTACGCCCTCGCCTCGTGGCTGGCTGGCCATGGGCGCGACGTGCATCTGGTCGCGCATCGGGTGGCCGCGGATCTCGCGGCACGTCCGGAAGTCACGGTGCACGGAGTGCCGCGGCCCTTCGGCGCGCACCTCGTCGGCGCGCCCTTGCTCGCGCGCGCCGCGCGCCGCGTCCGCCGCCGCCTGCCGCGTCGCGCCGGCGTGCTGATGAACGGCGGCAATGGCGTCGACGGCGCGCCGACCTGGGTGCACTACCTGCACGCCGCCTACGCGCCCGAGGTGGCGGTGTCGATCCGGACGCGCGTCTCGGCCTCGCTCGGGCGGCGCTACTATCTCGCGCGTGAGGCGGCGGCGCTCGCCACCGCCCCGCTCGTGATCTGCAACAGCGCGACGACGGCGGCCGACGTGCAGCGCTGCTACGGCGTACCGGCGGCGAAGACGCGCGTTGTCTACTACGGCATCGACGCGGCACTCTTCGCACCCGTGCGTGAGGACGAGCGACGCGCCGCGCGCGCTGCGCTGCGGCTTCCCGACGACCTGCCTGTGGCGATCTTCATCGGCGCGCTCGGCGATCGGCGCAAGGGTTTCGATCGGCTGTTCGAGGCCTGGCGTTCGCTGTCGTCCGGCGGCCGCTGGGACGCAGCATTGATCGTCGTCGGCGCCGGCGTCGAACAGGCGCACTGGGCCGCGCGCGCGCAGGCGGCGGGGCTGAAGGGTGTGCAGGTGCTGGGGTTCCGGACCGACGTGCCGCAACTGCTCGCGGCCGCCGATCTCCTGGTCCATCCATCCCGGTACGAAGCCTACGGTCTGGGCGTGCACGAGGCGATCTGCCGCGGGCTGCCGGCGATCGTCAGCGCCGGCGCCGGCATCGCGGAGCGATTCCCGCCCGAACTCGCCCCGCTGGTGCTGCCGGCGGGTGCGGGCACGGACGAGGTCGCGGCCGCGCTTCGCCGCTGGCACGCCGATCCTGCCGCCTGGCGGAGGCACGCGGCGCCGCTCTCGGCGACGCTGCGCGCGCGAGGCTGGGACGAGATGGCGGCCGACATCGCCGAGGCGGTGGAGGCGGCATGAACGCAGGCTTCGCCCCCGTGGACCGGTGCTGGGTGTGCGACGGCGGAGCGCTCGCGCGGGCCTTCGACGCGCGCTACGAGCTGTCGGCGTTCGCGGGCCAGGATCCGCCGCTCGCCGCGTACTCCGGCGAACCGATCGAGATCCGCCGGTGTGCCGCCTGCGGATTCGCGCAGCCTGGCGCGCTGCCCGCGCTCGATCGATACTTCGATCGCATTTACGACCAGCAGTGGGCGCCGCATTGGGTCGAAGCGGAGCACGCGGCGACGTACAAGGACGACATCTTCGCTGACGTGCTGCGGGCGCTCGACGCGCGTCTGCCCGCGAGGCCGCGACGGCTGCTCGACGTTGGCGCGCATGCCGGCCGGCTGATGAGCCTGGCGCAGCGCGCCGGATGGGACGTCGAGGGGCTCGAACTCAATCCCCGGACGGCCGCGCAGGCGGCGGCCGCGACCGGCGCGCCCGTCCACCACGGGAACATCTTCACGGTCACGCCGCGGCCGCCGTTCGATGCGGTGACGCTGATCGACGTACTCGAACACATTCCCGATCCGCGGCGCGCCCTGGGGCGCGCGGCCGGATGGATCCGGCCGGGCGGCGCGATCGCGGTGAAGGTGCCCAATGGCGGCGCGCAGCGGCTGAAGGAATCGGTCCGCGGGATCGTGCGCCCCGGCTATCGTCCGACGCTGGCCGACAATCTCGTCCACGTGAATCACTTCACGCCGGCGTCGCTGCGGCTGGCGCTGGAGCGCTGCGGATTCACGGCGGTGACGGTTGCGGCGGCCGCACCGGAGATGCCCGAGGGACATCGCATCGATCGCCTCGTGCGGCGTGCGGTCTTCGCCGCCGCGCGCCACGTCCCGGGTGGCCTGCACACCCCGCTCGCTTTGAACCTCTTCGCCATCGCGCGCCGCTCATGAGCAGGACCATCCGGGCCACATTGACGGCGCTCTTTGGCTACGCCAGGTTCGGCATTGCCGTCGCGACCGGCCTGTGGCTGGTGCCGTTCACGCTCCACCACGTCGGCGCGCGCTCCTATGGCCTGTGGCTGGCGTCGGGCGAGTTGTTGGCCTATGCGTCGTTGACCGACTTCGGCGTGCTCGTCACGGTGCCCTGGCTCATCGCCGAGGTGGACGGCCGCGGCGATCGCGACGGGATGCGGCGTCTGCTCGCCAACGGTGTCGCGGCCGCGCTCCTGAGCGCCGCCGGCTACGCGGTGATTGGCGGCGTCTTGATTGCGGCGCTCCCGCACGTGATCCACCTCGAAGCGGCCGAGCGTGCGCCGGTCGTCGGCGCCACGTTGATCATCGCCGTCGCCGGCGTGGTGGCGTATCCGTTGCGCGTCTTCTACTGCGTGCTGGTCGGCATGCAGGACGTCCGGTTCACCGGCGCCGTCGATCTCGTGCAGGTGCCGTTCGGCGTCATCCTGACGGCGGCACTCCTGCAGGCCGGCGATGGCTTGTACGCGCTGGCTGTTGGGGTCGCCGTGCCGCAGCTCGTCGCCGGCCTCGTTTTCCTGGTGCGGGTCGCGGCTGTCGCCCCCGATTTGCTGCGCGGCTGGCGCGTGCCACTCTGGCGGGACGTGCGCGCGCTCTTTCGCGAGGGCACCGGTGCGTGGCTCGGAGGCTGGGGATGGAGGCTGATCAGCGCGACCGACGGTCTGGTGCTCGCGGCGCTCGGCCGCGCCACGGCTGTGGCCGCGCTGGCCTGCACCAGCAAGCTCAGTACGTCGTTGACGCAGCTCTCGTGGGTGCCGTGCGACAGCGGCTTGATCGGCCTCGCCAACCTCGCGGGTGAGCGCCAGGACGCGCGGCTGCGCGAGGCGATCGTGGTCATGGTGCGCGTCTACCTCGCGCTGGCCGGCGCCACCGCCTGCGTCGTGCTCGCGGTGAACCCTGCTTTCGTCAGCCGCTGGGTCGGCGGGATGATGTTCGCGGGCGGCAAGGCGAACGTGCTGCTCGCGATGGTCGCCCTGGCGATGACCTTCGCGCACGCGCTGGCCGTCGTCCCGGCCGCGCTCGGACAACGGATCCAGATCGGCATGGCCACCTTCGGGTCGGGCCTCGTCCACATCGCGCTCGCTTTCGGCCTGGGTCGATGGCTCGGCATCGAAGGCGTGCTGCTGGCCGGCGTGATCAGCCATGGCATCGTGTTCCCGGCGCTCGCCTGGAAACCGTTCGCCGTGTCGACCCGCATGCCCGAGACAGCGCTCCTCGCGGAGGTGATTCGTCCGTGGCTCCGGCGGTTCCTGCCGCTCGTAATCTGCGCCGTCGCGCTCGAGCAGCTCCTTGGCGTGCCGCGGGTGCCGGTGGTCATGGCGATCGGCGCGCTGGTTGCCGCCATCTCGGTCTGGTACATGCGTCCGCTCTACCTCGCCTTCGGCCCGGTGCGCGCCCTGTACGATCGAGTGCTCTCCCGTTTCGCGATCCGTCGCGGCGGCGGGTCGGAGCGGAGCACGGCCGGGCGGTAGATGCGCATTCTGCTCGTCAACGAAGCGCGGATGGGCGGCGGCGGCGTCGAATCGTACCTCGCGGCGCTCGTTCCCGAGTTGCGCGCGCGCCGGCACGAGGTGGCGCTGCTCTACGCCAACACCCGCGCCGAACAGGGCCCGACCGACGTCAATGTGGATCCGTCGTGGAGCGTGCGCGACCTCGGGCTGCCGCCGGCGATCGATGCGGCCAGGGCGTGGCGTCCCGACGTCTGCTTCGCGCACAACATGCGCTACCTGGAAATCGACGAGGCGATCGTCGGCCAGTGGCCGACGATCAAGATGATGCACGCCTATGCCGGGGCGTGCCTGAGCGGTCACAAGGCGTTTTCGTTTCCGGCGGCCGTTGCGTGTCCACGCGCCTGCAATGCCGGCTGCCTGGTCTATTTCCTGCCGCGGCGATGCGGACGGCTGCGGCCGGACGTGATGGTGACGCAGTACCGATGGGCGCGCCGCCAGCAGGCACTGCTGCCGCGATACGACGGCGTGGTCGTCGCGAGCGAGCACATGCGCGGTGAATTCGGCCGCTACGGCGCCGCGCGCATCGCCACGATCCCGTTGTTCACGGCCGGTCCGGCGGCGTCCGGAGGCGTCCGCGACATCGACGTCGCCTTCTTCGGTCGGCTGACGCCGCTCAAGGGTCCGGACCTCCTGATCGAGGCCCTCGCGCACGCCAGCCGCGCACTCGCACGCCCGCTCCGCGCGCTGGTCGCCGGCGATGGCCCGCTCCGCCCGGATCTCGTCGCGCGTACGTCTGCGTCGGGCGCCGACGTGCAGATCGACGTGCCGGGGTGGCTGCACGCGGCGGAGCGGGATGCAGCGCTAGCCCGCACCTCGGTCCTGGCGGTGCCGAGCCGCTGGCCCGAGCCGTTTGGACTGGTCGGCCTCGAGGCGGCGCGCTTCGGTGTGCCGTCCGTGGCGTTCGACACCGGCGGCATTCGCACGTGGCTGAGCGACGGCGTCAACGGGCTCCTCGTGCCCCCATCGGAGGGGCCGCGCGGATTCGGCGACACGCTCGCGCGCGCATTGGGCGACGAGCGGCGCCTTGCGGCCCTCTCGGCGAATGCGCGGGAGGCGTCGGCGCGCTTCTCCGCGGCCGCGCACATCGACGCGCTCGAGCAGGTGCTCCAGCAATGGCGACGACCTGGCACGTGCTGACCGGCGAGTACCCGCCGGACTGCGGCGGCGTTGGCGACTACACGGCCGCCCTGGCGGCCGCGCTCGCTGACACCGGTGACGAGGTGCACGTGTGGACGCCGTCCGCCGGTCCGGCCGCCGGTGAGGCCCAGGCCCGCCGTGTTTCCCTGCACGTCCTGCCCGACGTCTTCGGTCGCGGCTCGCGCGCCACGCTGGCGCGAGCGTTCGCCTCGGCGCCGGGACCGGTTCTGCTCCAGTACGTGCCGAACGCGCTCGGCGCCCGCGGCGGCAACCTCGCGTTCTGCCGATGGTTCTCGCGCCTGGCTCCGCGCGTCGCCGACGTGCGGGTCATGTTTCACGAGCCGTACTTCTATTTCCGCTGGTCGCGCCCGTGGTCTGCCTCGAACGGACTGGCCCTGATACAGCGCATGATGGCGCGCACCCTGCTGCGCGGCGCGTCCCGCGTTTATTTCTCGACCGAGAGCTGGACGCGCTATCTGTCGGCGCCGCAGCCGCCGCAGACGCTGCCGGTTCCGTCGAGCATCCCTATCGCGGCCGGCGCCGCCGAGATCGCGCGGGTCCGCGCGGCGGCGACGGGGGCGGATCACGCCGCCCAGCTCGTCGGGCACTTCGGCACCTACGGTGCGCACGTGACCGGTCAGCTCGACGCGCGGCTGCCGGCGCTCGTCGCGCGCATGCCGTCGATCCGTCTGGCGCTGCTCGGGGCTGGCGGCAGCGCGTATCTGTCGCGCCTGGCCGGCGCCGCGCCGGCGGTCGCCGCGCGCGCCTGGGCGCCCGATCGTCTCGAGCCGGCGGCGCTCGCATGCGCCCTGCGCGCCTGCGATCTGCTCGTGCAACCGTATCCGGACGGGATTACCACGCGCCGCACGTCGGCGATGGCGGGTCTCAAGAACGGCGTCGCCACCGTCAGCACGACCGGGGCGCTCACCGAGGCGGTGTGGGAAGAGACGGGGGCGGTGGCGCTCGCGCCCGCCGGCGACGTGGGAGCCTTCGTCGACCGATCCGAAGCGCTGCTGCGGGACCCCGCCGCGCGCACCTCGCTCGCCAGCCGCGCCGCGTCGGTCTACGCGTCACGATTCTCCATGGAGCACACGCTCGACGTGCTCCGCGGCCCGCACCGATCGTGAGCCTCTCGATCCTGCTCGCCGGCGACTATCCTCCGGATCCGACGCTCGGGTCGGCGAAGGTCTTCTACAAGCTCCAGGAGGAGTTCGTCGCGCTCGGGCACCGCTGCGAGATCCTGTTCGACGACGCGATCGGCGCCCCGCGTTCGCGGCAGATCCGGCAGGCGGTCTCCCCGTACTACGCCGGTCGAGCGATTGCCCGGCGGATGGCCCGGGCGAAGTTCGACGTGCTCGACATCGCCAGCGCCGAAGGCCTGTACGTCGGCCTCGGCAATCGCCTGCGCCGCCGTCAGGCGATCCCGTTCGTCTGTCGTTCGAACGGTCTGGAGGCATTGAACTACCGTCGAATGATCGACGACGCAGCCGCCGGCCTGACGCACAAGCCGTGGACGCGCCGCCTCTGGTATCCGCTCTCGCGCCTGACGCAGGTCGAATGGGCCGCGCGTCTGGCGAGCCGCATGCTGCTGCTCAACCCGCAGGACTACCAGTTTGCCGTCCGGCAGGGATGGCAGACGCCCGATCGCATCGACGTCGTGCCGCATGGCGTGTCGGCACGCTACCTCGACGACCGTCCGCGCGAGGATGCCCCGCGCGGCGAGGGATTGCTCTTTTGCGGCTCCTGGGATCACATGAAGGGCATCGTGTATCTTGCCGGCTGCCTCGAACGGCTGCACGCGAGAGGGCTCCGCTATCCGCTGACAGTGCTGGGTCCCGGCGTGCCCGAGGCAACGGTGATGCGCGCGTTTCCCGAGGCCGTCCGTCCGTTCGTCCGCGTCGTGCCGCGGGCTCCCGAGCACGAGGTGATCCGGCTGTACCGATCGCACGACGCGCTGCTGTGGACGTCGACCTACGAGGGCTTCGGGCTGGTGCTGCTCGAAGCCATGAGCCAACGGCTCGCCGTAATTACGACGCCTGTCGGATGCGCGCCGGCGCTGGTACGCGACGGCGAGAACGGTCTCGTCGTACCGCCTCGCGATCCCGCCGCGCTCGCCTCGGCGGCCGAGCGCCTGATGGGTGACGCGCCGCTGCGGCAGCGCCTGGGTTCGGCGGCGGCATGCAGCGTGTCCGCGATGACGTGGCGCGCCTCCGCCGAGCGCACGATCGAAGTCTACCGCCGCGCGATTGCCGAACCATGACGCCGCGTCTGTCCATCGGCGTGACCACACGCAATCGTCCTGACGCCCTGGCGCGGTGTCTGGCGTCGCTCGACGCATTGCAGCCGCTCGCCCCGGAGGTGCTGGTGTTCGACGACGGCTCCGACCCGCGGGCCACGGCGACGCTTCCGGTCCGGATCATCCGGGACGCCGCCTGTCCCGGCTACATCGTCGGCCGCAATCGGCTCGTCCGCGAAGCGGCGGCGCCGTTTGTGCTGCTGCTCGACGACGACACCCGGGTGATCTCGGCGGCCAGCGTCGAGCGGGCGCTGACGGTGCTCGAGCGCGATGCCCGCGCCGGTGCCGTCGGGTTCGCGCAGGCGGAGGCGGACGGGCGCCCGTGGCCGGCCGCGATGCAGCCGGCGAAGGCCGACTACGCGTGCGTCGTCGCGAGCTTCATCGGCTTCGCGCACCTGCTCAGGCGCGACCTGTTCCTGCGACTCGGCGGCTACCGCGAGAGCTTCGTGTTCTACGGCGAGGAGAAGGAATTCTGCCTTCGCCTAATCGACGCGGGCTGCCACACCGTGTACCTGCCCGACGCACTCGTCAGTCATCTTCCCGACACAGCCGGACGGAGCCAGTCTCGGTACCTGCGGTTCGTGTCGCGCAACGACTGTCTGAACGCGCTCTACAACGACCCGCTGCCGCGCGTCCTGTGGACGCTGCCAGCGCGTTTTCTCCTGTACTTCCGCATGCGCCGCGGCTGGGGGATTCGCGATCCCTGGGGATGGCTGTGGCTGATGCGCGAAGTCGCACGGGTCGCGATGCAGTCGTCCTTCAAGCGCACGCCGGTGTCACGCGCCACGATCAAGGCATGGCGCGCGCGGCGGCTCGATCCGCCGCGCTACGATCTGCCGGTGAAGGCATGAGTCTCGAGACGATGGCGCGGCGAACGGTCGCGTCGCTGCCGCCCGGCATACGCTGGCGGACACGCAATGCGGTCGCGCTGGTGCGCTGGCTGCGGCTGCGCGGCGCCGCCGACACGGCGTATGGCGAAGACTTCTGGGCGCTGCACGACAGCGGCGACTGGGACGGCTTCGCCGCGACGATCGGCCGCTTCTGCACGCCGGCGTCGATCGTCGACGTCGGCTGCGGCGACGCGAAGCTGCTCGCGGCGATGCGGCGGCGGCAGGCCTTGCTGCCGATGCTCGGCATCGACAGTTCGCGCACCGCGCTCGATCGCGCGGCCGCGGCCGGCGTGCCGGTGTTGTGCCACGACATCGCGTCGATGCGCGCCGCGAACCTGGATACGCTGCGCGCGCGCGTCTCGCCGTTCGACGTCGCCGTGTCGCTCGAAACCGCCGAGCACCTTCCTCCGTGGGCGGCGCGGCGATTCGTCGAGACGCTGGCGCGCGTGCGCCTCGTCGTCTTTTCGGCGGCGCATCCCGGGCAAGGGGGCACGCTGCACCTCAACGAGCGGCCGCACGCCTACTGGCGCGCGCGGTTCGCGACGCTGGGCTACCGGCTATCGGCATCCGACGAGGCGTTCCGCGCGGCGATCGCGGCACTCGACCTGCCGTCGTGGTACCGCGCGAACGTGCACCTCTACGAGCGCGGCGCATGAAGCGGCTGCTCACGATCGGTCATTCGTACGTCGTCGCCGCGAACCGGCAGCTGGCCCATCATCTGGCGCTGGCGGGGCGCGGCGAGTGGGAGGTGACAGCCGTGGCGCCGGCGCGATATCGCGGCGACCTCCGCACGATCGAGGTCGAGTCGATCGCCGGCGAGGCATGCACGCTCCGCACCGTGCCGGTGCGGATGGATCGAGTGCCGCACGTGATGTCGTATGGCGGTGACCTCGGGCCGATTCTTGCCGCCGACTGGGACGTCGTGCACTGCTGGGAAGAACCCTATACGCGATCGGCCGCCCAGGTGGCGCGCGGCGTCGCGCCCCGTGCCAAGGTCGTGTTCGCCAGCTTCCAGAACATCTCGAAGCGGTACCCGTGGCCGCTTCGCGCCTATGAGCGCGAGACGATGAGCCGGGCGAGCGGCTGGATCGCGTTCGGCGAAACCGTCCGGGCCGCGCTGGCCGACCGGCCCGGATATCGCGACACGGCGGCGAGAGTCATTCCGCCGGGTGTCGATCTCGATCGGTTCCGGCCCGACACCGGAGCCGGATGCGACGTCCGGCGCCGGCTCGGATGGCCGGCCGACGCGTTCGTCGTCGGATACCTCGGCCGCTTCGTCGAAGCGAAAGGCCTTCAGACCATCATCGACGCCGTTCCCGGCTCGCATCCGGAATGGCGCGCGCTGTTCGTGGGCGGCGGTGAGCTCGAGGCGTCGCTGCGATCGTTCTCCGATCGGCATCCCGGCCGCGTGCAGGTGCAGACCGGCATTCCGCATGCCGACGTGCCCGCCTGGCTCAACACGATGAGCGTGCTCTGCGCGCCGAGTCGCACGACGCCGCGCTGGCGGGAGCAGTTCGGACGAATGCTGATCGAGGCGATGGCGTGCGGCGTCCCGGTGATCGCGAGCGACAGCGGCGAGATGCCGTTCGTGGTCGGCGATGCCGGCGTCGTCGCGCCCGAAGCGGACGCGGGCGCGTGGCGGCGGGCGATCGAACGGCTCGGGGCCGATGCGGGCGCCCGCCGGGACTGCGCCGCGCGTGGCCTGGCGCGCGCGCGTGAGCAGTATGCGTGGCCGATCGTGGCCGAGCGGCATCTTGCGTTCTTCGACGAGGTTCTGACCATATGAGCGGCCGGCTGCGCGTCGCGGTGATCGCCGACTACGCGGAAGAGCAGTGGCCGAGCATGGACCTGGTCGCCGACATGATCATGGCGCACCTCGCGGCGGAACACGCCGCGTCGATCGAGGCCACGCTGGTCAGGCCGGCGATGCCGCGGCGGCTGAGCCGTCTGTCGGACCGGGCGGGCGCCTTCGACCGTGTGCTGGCGCGGTTCGTCGACTATCCCAGGGCGCTCGGCCGCCTGCGCGGGCGATTCGACGTCTACCACATCGTCGACCACAGCTACGCGCATCTGGTCCACCGTCTCCCAGGCGACCGGACGATCGTCACCTGCCACGATCTCGACGCGTTTCGATCCGTCCTGGAGCCGCGCGACGAGCCGCGGTCCTACGTGTATCGGCTGCTGGCGCGGCGAATCCTGTCCGGTCTGCGCAGCGCCGCGCACATCGCCTGCGTCAGCGAGGCGACCCGGCTGGCGCTGGTCAGCCTGGCCGGCATCCCCGAATCGCGGCTCACGGTCGTTCCCAACGGGACCGACGCGGGGCGCTACACCGAGGGGAACGCCGCCGCGGATGTCGAGGCGGCCCGGCTCCTCGGTCCGAAGCGAGGCGTCGAACTGCTGCACGTCGGCAGCACGATCCCGCGCAAGCGGATCGACGTGCTGCTGCAGGTGTTCGCGGGCGTCCGTCGGCAGCGACCGGACGTCCGCCTGACGCGGGTCGGCGGCCCGTTCACCGCCGATCAGCGCGTGCAGGCTCGGACGCTCGGAATCGGCGACGCCATCACGGTGCTGCCCTTCGTCGATCGCGCCACGCTGGCGGCGGTCTACCGGCGAAGCGCGCTGGCGCTGTTGACCTCGGACCGCGAGGGTTTCGGGCTGCCGATCGTCGAGGCGTTGGCCAGCGGGACGCCGATGATCGTGAGCGACATCCCGGCGCTGCGCGAGGTCGGCGGCGCGGCGGTGGCCTACCGTCCGGTGGCCGCCGCCGACGCCTGGGTCGAGGCAGTGCTCGCGCTGCTCGACGAGCGCCAGCGCGACGAGGCGGCGTGGGAACGGCGCCGGGCGGACGGCCGTATCCGCGCCGCCGAGTTCAGCTGGTCGGTCCATACCGCGCAGCTGGCGCAGCTCTATCGCGGGCTGGCCGCCGGCGCGCGCGCGCCGGAAGGCGGATCGTGAGAGTCCTGCACGTCGGCAAGTTCTATCCGCCGCACCACGGCGGGATGGAGCGCGTGCTCGAAACGGTCTGCCGCGTCAGCCAGGGGCTGGTCGAGAGCGCCGTGCTGGTGACCAATGCGTCGCGCGACACCGTCGAAGAGGTGATCGACGGCGTGGAGGTGACACGCGTCGGCACGATCGGGGCGGCCGGCTCGGTACATGTCGCGCCGGCGTTCGTGACGGCGCTGCGACGGGCCAGGGCGGACCTGATGATCCTGCACGAACCCAACCCCTGGGCGCTGCTGTCGTACACGCTGGCGCGACCGCGCATCCCGCTCGCGATCTGGTATCACAGCGACGTCGTCCGTCCCCCGGCGCAGTACGCGGCGCTCTATGCGCCGGTCGCGCATACCGCCTACACGCGGGCGCGGTGCTTCATCGTGTCGTCGCCACCGCTGGCGGCGCACGCCGCCGCGCTGCGTCGCTATCAGGACCGCGTCCGGGTGATCCCGTTCGGCATCGACCCGTCGCCGTGGCGCGGCCCCGTCGACCCCGGCCGTCCGCGGACGCCGTTCGTGCTCTTTGCCGGCCGGCACGTCGACTACAAGGGAGTGGACGTGCTGCTGTCGGCGCTGGCGGGGACGTCTATCGACGCTATTATCGCGGGCGACGGCCCGCGGCGCGCTGCCTGGGAAGCGCGCGCCCGTGAGCTGGGCCTCGCCGGGCGCGTCACCTTTCCTGGAGAGATTACCGACGGCGAGCTGCGACGGCTGATGCAGACCTGCGAGGCGTTCGTGCTGCCCTCGGTCACCAGGGCGGAGGCGTTTGGCTACGTCCAGCTCGAGGCCATGGCGGCGGGCAAGCCGGTGATCAGCACCGATGTCCAGAGCGGCGTCTCGTGGGTGAATCAGGACGGCCGCACCGGCCTCGTCGTCAAGGCGGGGGACGCGGCGGCGCTCGGCGCCGCGATCGCACGGCTGGCGTCGGATCCAGATCTGCGGGCGCGGCTCGGCGCCGCCGGACGCGCGCGGGTTGACGAGGAATTCACGCTCGAACGGCTGCGGGGCCGTCTCGGCCGGTTCTACGAGGAGATGCAGGTCCGCCAGGGTGAGGCCGGTTGCTGAAGCGCGCCTTCGACGCCACGCTCGCCGCGAGCGGACTGATCGCCTCGGCTCCCCTGTGGGCATTCTTTGCGGCGCTGATCAAGCTCGAAGACGGCGGCCCGGTGTTTTTCCGGCAGGAGCGGGTCGGACTGAACGGGCGCGTGTTCGACGCCCTCAAGTTCCGCTCGATGCGTCCCGACGCGGAAGCGGCCAGCGGCGCGGTTCAGGCGAGCGAGCACGATCCGCGCGTCACGCGGGCCGGACGCTGGATGCGCGTCACCGCGATGGACGAACTGCCGCAGCTCTGGAACATCCTGCGCGGCGACATGAGTTTCGTCGGGCCGCGCGCGCTCCGGCCCGGCGAAATCGAGAGCGAGGGGGACGGACGGCTGGTGGCGCTCGAGGACGTGCCAGGGTTCGAGTATCGGATCCGGGTCCGCCCGGGTCTGACCGGGCTGGCGCAGGTGTACGCGCGCCGCGATCTGCCGCGGCGCCAGAAGTTCCGCTACGATCGTCTCTACGTCGAGACGCGCACCTGGACGGGCGACCTCAGATTGATTCTCCTGTCGTTTTGGATTAGCGTGCTGGGCAGATGGGAAGTGCGTGGGCGCAAATTCTGAGCGTCTTCCGTGCGTGACGTCGCGATAATCGGCGCTGGTCCCGCCGGTCTCACCGCGGCGCGCGAGCTCGCCTCCCGCGGCCACGACGTGGTCGTCCTCGAAGAGCATGCGCAGATCGGCGTCCCGGTGCATTGCACCGGCGTGCTCGGGGCCGAAGCCTTCGACGAATTCGATCTGCCGCGCGCCTCGATCGTCGGCACCGCCGATGCCGCGACGTTCATCGCCGCCGACGGCAGCAGCGTATCGGTGTCGGCCGAGAAAGTGCGCGCCGCGATCGTCGATCGCGCGCTGTTCGATCGGGCGCTGGCCGACCACAGCCTTGCGGCCGGCGCGGAGTTGCGGACCGGCGCGCGCGTCCGGCGGATCGTCACCACGCCGCGCGCGGTGTCGGTGGAGGTCGACGGCGGCGCCGCGATCGAGGCGCGCGCCTGCGTGCTCGCCTGCGGCGCGAGCTACCGCTTCAACCGGCAGCTCGGACTGGGCGTGCCGCGCGCCTTCATGCAGAGCGCCCAGCTCGAGGAGCCGCTCGACGGTCCGGCGAGCGTCGAAGTGCACCTGGGCCGCCAGGTGGCGCCCGGCGGGTTCGGCTGGGTCGTACCGTTCCAGCGCAACGGCGTGCCGCACGCCCGCCTTGGCCTGATGTGCGAGTCGCGCGCGCTGGCCCGCTTCCGCACCTTTGCCGGCCGGATCCGGTCGCGCTATCGATCCGATGCCGAGACGGTATGCGATCCCCGCCTCAAGATCCTGCCGCTCGGTCCGGTGTCGCGCACCTACGCGGCGCGGCTGCTGGCCGTCGGCGACGCGGCCGGCCTCGCCAAGCCCACCACCGGCGGCGGCATCTACTACAGCCTGATCAGCGGCCGGATCGCCGCGGCGACGCTGGACGAGGCGCTCCGCGCCGATGACCTGCGCGAGTCGCGGCTGCGCCGCTACGAGACGCAGTGGCGTGAGCGCGTCGGCGCCGAGATCCGCATCGGCCTGGCCTTCCGCACGCTCGCGTCGCGCATGACCGATCGCGCCATCGACTCGGTGATCGAGCTGGCGCGCGTCGATGGCATCGTCCCGCTGCTCCGCGAGACGGCCGATTTCAACTGGCATCGCCGATCGGCGCTCGCGCTGCTCAAGCACGCGCAGTTCAGGAAGATCCTGCTGTCGTCGCTGTGGAGTTGAGAACGCGCGCGCCTCACGTCGCGACGCGCTGGCCCCAGCCTCCGAGGCTCCCCGCGGAAGCGATCCGGAGTCAGCCCCGTGAAACCTGCTGACGATCTCCTGAGATCCGGCGACTACGCGCGCAAGCAGATCTACAGCCGCAGTCGATTGGTGCGATGGAGCCACGGCAGCCGCTTCGAGGTGGCACGGGCGCTCGTGGCCCCGCAGGCGGGCGGGCGGCTGCTCGACTACGGCTGCGGCGACGGCACCTTCGTCGCGATGGTCCACGCCGATTTTGCCGAGGCGGTCGGCGTCGACGTCGATCCGGCGCAGGTCGAGGAAACGGCGCGGCGGCTCGGACGTCTGCCCGGCGTCCGTTTCGGGCTGACGCCGGCCGCGGCGCGTGCCGCGCAGACCGGGTCCACGGCGTCACCCGCCGAGGGCGCCTGGGACGTCGTCACCTGCATGGAGGTGCTCGAGCATTGCCTCGAGGATGAGCGCCGCCGCGTCATCGGCGAACTGCGGCGGCTCGTCGCCGCCGACGGCCGGGTGGTCGTCAGCGTGCCGATCGAGATCGGGCCGGCGCTGGCCGGCAAGCAGCTGGCACGCGCCGCGGCAGCGCTCCGCGGGCTCGGGGATTACCGCCACCGCGAGCGTTACTCGCCGGTCGAGTTCGCCCGCGCGTTGGTGGGCCTGGGTGTGGCGCGGCCCGTGCTCGAAGGGCATGGATTCGGCGGTCTGTATCGCTACCACGGGCACAAGGGGTTCGACTACCGCGTCGTGGCCGGCGAACTCGCCGAGCGTTTTTCGATCGTCCGCCGCGTTTACAGCCCGATGCGCGCGCTCGGCGCGTTCCTCAACAGCCAGGCCTGGTTCATGTGCGTGCCGCGGTGAGCCCGATCACTCTTCAAGGATCGTAAGGCGGGATCGGACGAATCGCGCGTGGATTGGCAGGTAGGGACTTCATCTCCGCTACCGGGCTGAACCACTCGACCAGCCGCATCAGGCGTCCGCGCTGCTGCGGCAGCACGTCGTGCAGGCGCTCGATCACCGTGATCGCTTCCGACAGCGTCGAAACGACGCCGATGCCGCGATCGGCAGCCTGCTGCCGCGAGGCCGGATCGTTCGAGCGGAGCACCAGCACCGCCTTGGTCGTGGTGGTGCTGATCACCTCGACACAGTTGAGCAACTGGTCGTCGAGGACGAGATCCAGGCGCAGGCCGTTGGCGATGTCGCCGCGTGACCCCGGCACGGTGAGCACCGCCGGCAGGTAGAACCCGAACCGCTCGATCCACCACTGGGTCTGGAACTGGACCGAATCGCCCGCGCTCGGCGGGCGCTTGGTCAGGAAGAAGACCTCCCACCCCGCGGCCCGCGTCAGACTGTAGAGTCGCGCGATCTGATCCGGCTCGTAGGCCAGGACTTCCATCCACCAGTTCGGCGCCGTTGCGATGCGATCCCACACGCGCCGCACGTCGCCCGCCGACAGCGGCGAGACGATTTCCAGATCCTGCGTGTCGTCGATGTCGTGGCGCAGCCAGCGGACCGCGGCTTCGTGGAAGGCCGTGCGAAAATCAGCGAGCACCCCGTCGACGTCGATGCCGATCCGCAGGCCCACGTCAGTGCCGCCGTGGCTCGTGGATCACGATTGCCGCGAGCACGCAGGCGAGTGCCGCGTTGGCGGGAATCGACAGACCGGTGTCCCACACGCTCTGCGCCGCCGCTCCGCCCAGTCCGCAGAGTGCGCCGGCGCGAATCCAGAACATGCCTGAATGCTCGGCGGCCATCCGCCGCCGCGCCTGCCGGAGGTAGAGCACGAACGCCACGGCCAGCGGTACGCCCAGCATGACGCCCCCCTCAGCGGCGATCTGCAGATAGTGGTTGTGCGCCTCGTTGAAGCGCACGCCCGGAGACGCGCGCTGGTACACGAGCATAGCCGTTTCATACGTTCCCGCGCCGGTCCCCGTCAACCAGAAATCGCGGACCATCGGGACGGTGTCGGTCCAGATGGTCAGGCGATCGGCCACCGAGACATGCGTTCGCGCCAGCCGTTCGATGATCGTGTCGGCGCGCATCGACGCTGCCAGCAGCAGGATGGCGCCGGCGGCCGCCGCCGCGATCCACCACCAGGCGCGCCCGGAGCCGACGCCGCGTCCGCCGCGCCGGCGGAAGACGACACCGAGCGCGGCTGAGACGCTCATCCCGAACCAGCCCGATCGCGACAGCGTGGCCACCAGCGCCACCACCATCACGCACGCGGACGCGGTCAGCAGGATGGCTCGTCCGTCGAAGAAGAGGACGATCCGCCGCCGCAGCGGCAGCGGCGCCGCGGGGCGCGAGCCGTGCGCGCCGCTGTGCGCGGCCAGGTACCCGAGCGTGAACGGTGTCGCCATCACGACCCACGTGGCGAAGTGATTGCGATTGACGAAGGGCCCGAACGGAAACGCGCCTTCGGTCAGCGGCTTCCACGTCCAGTACATCAACCCGTGTCCCGTCTGGTCCTGCGCCAGCGCGATGAGCGACAGCAGCAGGCCCATCAGCGCCACGCCCCGCGCCACCAGCCGGACGCCGCCGCCCCTGAAGATCCGCCGGGCCGCCAGGAACACGATCGTCAGCGCGGCATTGACGAGGAACGTCACCGCGGTGGAGCGCGCGTCGACGCTCAGCGGCAGCCAGGCGGGCACGACGAGGTCGAGCTGCGTCATCGTCGGACGGAGCGCCGGTGCGGCCACGCCGGTCACGGCCGGTGGGAGCGGCAGCAGCTGTGCCGCCGTCAAGAGGGCGTAGACGCCGAGCGCGATGTCGAGCGGCCGCACTGGTGCGCCGCCGTAGACCCAGGGACGGTACCAGGCGGCGAGCAGGAGGCAGAGGACGGCGGGCACGGCGAGTGTCGAAAGGTAGACGCCTCCGAACGCGAACGTCGTCCAGCCGATGATCGCCAGCAGCGTGATGGCGCCCGCTACGGCGCGATCAGGCGGCGCCTTGCGTCGATTGTCCGTAGTAGCTCTTGTACTGGTACCCGTAGTAGCGCGAGTAGTAGTACTTGTTGCGATCGAAGTCAACCCGGTTGAGCACCGCGCTCAACGTGCGCGGCCGGCTGGCGCGAATCGTATCGAGCGCGCGCTCGGCGTGCACGAGACGCGTCATCTCCGAGCCGATGACGAACACGACCCCCGAGAGTTTCGGCGTCAGGATCACCGCGTCGGTGACGGCCAGCACCGGCGGCGTGTCGATGATCACCCAGTCGAACGGCCCGCGCTCGAGGTTGATCAGGAAGTTGTTCATCCGCTCCGAGCCGAGCAGCTCCGACGGATTGGTCGGCGTGCGGCCGGCCGAGATCATCAGCAGGTTCGGTTCGGCGGTGCGCTGCACGGCATCGCGCACGCGCGCCTGGCCCTGGAGCAGGTGCGACAGCCCGATTTCGTTCGGCACGCCGAGACTCTTGTGCAGGCCGGGCCGCCGCATGTCGGCGTCGAGCACGAGGACGCGGGCGCCGCCGAGCGCCAGCGCGAGCGCCAGGTTCGCGGTGGTCGTCGTCTTGCCTTCGAGCGGCTGCGAGCTGGTGATCGCGATGATGCGCGTGTGCTCGGCGGCGCTGGTGAACACGAGCGAGGTGCGCAGAGAGCGGAACGCCTCGCCGAAGTCGTGCGGCACCGGCTCGGTGAGGAGCGGCACGCGCTCGCCGCGGATCGCCGGGACCAGCCCGAGCAGCGGAATGCGCAGACGGCGGGTGATGTCATCCGGCGTTTTCACGGTATCGTCGAGATACTCGATGCCGAAGGCCAGGCCGAAGGCGATCACCACACCCATCAGGATCGCCGAGATCCAGGCTCGACGGGGCAGCGGCGCGATCGGCACAGTGGGCACCTGCGCGTGTTCGATCAGCGAGACGTTGTTCTGGCGGCTGTTGGAGACGACCGAGAGTTCCTTCTGCTGCTGCAGCAGCGAGTTGTAGACGCTCCTGATCCCGTCGTCCTCGCGCTGGAGCTTGTTGTAGTCGACCGCCTTCAAATCCAGGCCGGCCTGCTCACCCTTCGCCTGCTCGAGCGCCGCCTGCGCCTGGCGCTCGCCGATCGCCGCCCCCTGGTATTCCTGCTTGATCGCCTCGATGACCGTACGGCGAGCCGCGACGAGCTTGTCGTGCGCGTTGGCCACCTCGGTCTTCGCCGCCGCCAGCGGTGCGTAGCCCTCGCCGAATCCCTGGCGCTGCAGATCCTGCAGTCTCCCCTGGGAGATGCGGTATGCAGCCTTCGCGTCGACGACCGCCCCGTTCGCACCAACGCTCGGAAAGGCGTCGGCGTTGTCGTCGCCCGGATCGGCGCTCTTGACCTGGTCGTAGAGGGTCTGCTTCTGCTGCCGCGTCGCCTGCGCCTGCGAGAGCTGCGCCTGAATCGTCGACAGCCGCTGGCCCATCAGGTCCTGTCGCGACAGCGAGAGCGCGTCGTGCGAGCCGCGGTAGTTCGCCAGCGCCAGGTCGCCCTGCTCGAGGAGCGCGCCCTGCTTGTCGACCTCGCCGTTGACCCACTTGATCATCTTGTCGATGTTCTCGAGCCGGTGCTCGAGATTCATCTCCATGTATTCCGAGGCGATCGTGTTGGCGGCGTGCGCGGCGAACTGTGGATCGTAGTGCGTGTACTGGATGTAGACCAGGCGGGTGTCGGGATCGGGCTTGATCTGGATGCCGCCGAGAAACACGTTCACCACGTCGTCGAGGCGGGCGTCATCCGCATTCGACGCGGGTTTCGGGTCGGCGGGCGCGGCGCCACGACCCGAGAAGAGCCCGCGCAGCCAGGTGCTGAAGCCGACCCGCGCGTCGCGCATCAGCGAGATCGGATCGTGAGGCTTCGGCGGCAGCGCGGCGGCCGCGTTCTCCCCCATCAGCCCCATCTTCTTCACGACGCGCTCGGACAGCGCGCGGCTGTGGAGGATCTGGAACTGCGTCTTCTTGTACTCCGCGGCGTCCTGCCAGTAGAGATCGAGGTTGTTCAGGTTGGACAGGTTCGTCGTCTTCTCGTCGTCGATCTGGATGCGCGACTCTGTCTGATAGATCGGTGTCGTCGAATACGTCTGGATCATCATCAGCGCGACGACGATCAGGAAGGCGGTGGAGGCGAGACGGCGGTGCTTGAAGACCGCGTTGAGGCGATCGAGCACATGAATCGACGACGTGCTGCTTCCGGAGGCCGTCTGCAGCTGCGTGGCGGTCAGATCCCCCCGCGGCGTGGGCATCTCCGGGGTATCGAACATGCGCTACTGCTTGGCCGAGGCCGGACGCGCCACTGGTGCGAGTGCGGCAACGCCCGCGCTCGCCGCCGTCGCCGTGACCACCGACATCGTGCTGTTGAAGAAGCCCTGCACCCAGGGGACCTTCGTGCCGGTGCGGACGAACGTCGCGACGGTTTCCCCGGGGGCGATCGTGAACACGTTGCCGACCACCTCGATACGGCCGGTCGCGTTCAGCAGCTCGACGGCATAACTGCCGCCTGGCACGTCCTCGAACACGAAACGGCCGTCGTCGTTGGCGATCGTCACCGCCTCGACCTTGCCGCTGACGACGTCGCGCAGGCGCAGACTGGCCTGCTTGATCGGCGCGTTGTCGGCCGTCCAGGCGTTGCCGACGACTACGGCAGCGCGGCCGCCAATCGCCGCGACGCTCCCCGTTGGCGAGCCGACCGGCCGCGGTGCCCCGGGTGCGTGTGCCACGGCCGTCTTCTTCGCGTCGGGACGGTCGGGCGTGTCAGTGAACGCCGCGGTGCTCCCAAAGCAGAGAACGGACGTGAGCAGGGCCAGCGAGCGCCACATCGCCACCTTCATAAATGATGTCCTGAATGGGGCAAAGCCCCTCTAGAATCATACTCCTTGCTGGTCGAGGTCACAAGCGAAACCTGCTGCGTTTCAATGACTTCCGGCCAGGAAGCCCTCTTCTACGCCCCCCGGGTTCGCCCGACCGTATCCCGCTCCATTGAGATCTCGGTGCCAGCTGACGAACGTCGAAAACGAAGTTCACTAAAAGACTTTGTAGGACAGTATACCCCATTACTGGTAACCTCGTCAGTGACGGGACGACTGGATCTGTATCGGCGATTACAGGATTGGCGAAAATCGCGATGGTACACTCCGTCGCCATGCCGCCACCCCGACGCCCCGGCCGCCCTGCAGCCGCACGCGGCGAGGCGGGGGCGACGCGGCTCGGAGACGACGGCTGGGACGCCTATGCGGCGTTCTACGACTGGGAGAACGCGCGGACGATCAAGCGGCGCGACGTCGGTTTCTGGCGGGGGCTGGCGGCGGCGGCCGAGGGGCGCATCCTCGAGCTCGGCACGGGTACCGGCCGCGTGGCCGTCCCTCTCGCCCGCGACGGCATCGCGCTCACCGGGGTCGACCGCTCGCCGGCGATGCTGGCGCGGGCGCGACGCCGGGTGTCCCGCTTCGGTCTGCAGCGCCGTCTTGCCCTGCTGCTCGGCGACATGCGGGCCCTCCCGTTCAGGCGCGGCTCGTTCAACCTGATCATGGCGCCGTACGGGGTGCTGCAGTCGCTCACGCAGGAACGCGATCTCCGCGCCGCTCTGGCCTCCGTGCACCGCGTACTGCGCCCGGGCGGACGCTTCGTGATCGATCTCGTGCCCGATCTCGTCGAGTGGTCCGAGTACGACCGGCGGAAGACCCTGTCGGGCCGGATGGCGCCCGCGACGACGGTCACGCTGATCGAGTCGGTGCGCCAGGACGCGCGGCGCGGTCTCACGATCTTCGATCAGCGCTACACGACCGTCCGCGCCGGTCGCCGGGAGGTGCGGGACTTCTCGCTGACGTTTCGCACCGTCTCAATTCCGGGCATGCGCGAGCGTCTCGAGCGTCAAGGGTTCGCGATCGATGCCGTGCTCGGCGACTATCAGGGCGCGCCGCTCGATCTGCGCGCCGACGTCTGGATCATCTTGGCGCGACGGCGCTGACGCGCCGCGTCGACCGCCAGGCTGCTTGGAGCGCTCCGCGGCGGCGTGGTAGGATCACGAGCCCGTTTTAGTGGGTTTTTGGGGGTTTTCCTGCATGTCTGGCCATTCCAAGTGGCACACGATCAAGCACAAGAAGGGCGCGGCTGACGCCAAGCGCGGCAAGGTCTTCACCCGCATCATCAAGGAACTGACCGTCGCGGCGCGCAACGGCGGCGGCGACGCCGACACCAATCCACGGCTGCGCACGATCATCGCGGAAGCCAAGTCGGTCAACATGCCGGCCGACAACATCAAGCGCGCCATCCAGCGCGGCACCGGCGAGCTGCCGGGCGTCTCGTACGACGAGATCACCTACGAAGCCTACGGGCCCGGCGGCGCGGCGCTCTTGATCGAGGTGCTGACCGACAACAAGAACCGTACGGTCGGCGAGATGCGCCATACGCTGTCGAAGAACGGCGGCAACCTCGGCGAGTCGAACAGCGTCGCCTGGATGTTCGAGAAGAAGGGCTATCTCGTCATCGAAAAGAGCAAGGTCGACGAGGAGCGGCTCCTGGCGGTCGCGATCGACGCCGGCGCCGACGACGTGCGCGACGACGAGGACCACTGGGAAGTCGTGTCGTCGCCCGAGACCTTCCATCCCGTGCTCGAGGCGATCAAGGGGATGGGCGTCGAGCCAGCCGCCGCCGAGATCGCGCTGCTGCCGAAGAACTACGTCAAGCTGGAAGGCAAACCCGCCCAGCAGATGATCAAGCTGATGGAAATACTCGAGGAGCACGAAGACACCAAGAAGGTGTGGTCGAACGCCGACATCGAGGAAAAGGAGATCGAGGCCTCCCTCGCGTGAGGCGGACGCGGGCACGCGCCGCATGCGATCCCCCCGGAAGGGCATGAGAATCTTCGGGATCGATCCCGGCTCCGAGCGCACCGGCTACGGCTGCGTCGAAACCGACGGCCGCCGTCATCGTCTTCTCGCCTGTGGCGCGATCACGGCGCCGGCGTCGGCGTCGTTTGCGGTCCGCCTGCAGCACATCCAGCAGGGTCTGCTGCGGCTCCTCGCCGAGCAGCAGCCCGACTGCGTGGCTGTCGAAGACATCTTCTACGCCCGGAACGTCCGCAGCGCGCTGCGCCTCGGGCATGCGCGCGGCGTGGCGCTGGTGGCCGCCGCCGCCGCCGGCGTGCCGATCGCGGAGTACTCTCCCGCCGAGATCAAGCGCGCCGTTGTCGGGTTCGGGCGCGCCGAGAAGCCGCAGGTCGGGCAGATGGTCAAGCTGCTGCTCGGCCTCGACGCCGCCCCGTCGCCGCACGACGCGGCCGACGCGCTGGCGGTGGCGATCTGCCATATTCACAGCGCGATGGGCGTGCGGGCAGCGCGCGCGCGCGCGGTGGCCGGGTCGCCGCGGCCCACGGCCTCGCCGCGGCTCACCAGCTGGCGGGCATATCGTCCATGACCGGCTCCACGCCGCACCTCAGGGTCGGCAGCCGCCGGCAGGTGCGCCGCCGCCGATGATCGCACGCCTGCACGGCACGCTCCTCGAGAAATCCCCGGACCGTCTCGTCGTCGACGTCGGCGGCGTCGGCTATGACGTGCTCGTCCCGCTGTCGACGTTCTACGGCCTCCCCGATCCCGGCGCTCCGGTCACGCTACGGGTCCACACCCACGTGCGCGAGGACGCGCTCGCGCTGTTCGGTTTTGCCACGGCCCTGGAGCTGGACCTCTTCCAGCGCCTGATCGCGATCAACGGCATCGGGCCGAAGCTGGCGCTCGCCGTGCTCTCCGGGATCGACTCCGCCGAGCTGGTGCGGGCAATCCGCAGCCAGGACGTGGCACGCCTGACGCGCATTCCCGGCGTCGGCCGCAAGACTGCCGAACGGATCGGCCTCGAGCTGAAGGACCGCCTGCCGAAATCCGACGCTGCGTCCGACGCCGTCGCCGTGTCCGACGATCGCCGCGGCGATCTCTTGTCGGCGCTGATGAATCTCGGATACAAAGGTGCGGTAGCGGAGAAAGCCGTGGATGCCGCCCTCAAGAAAACGCCCGACTCTCCCTTCGAGGGGCTGCTGCGCGACATCCTGCGCGGGATGATCAGGTGAGCGAGGACCGGGTGATCAGCGCGTCGGCCGTCGACGACGACGTCCAGTACGACGCCAGCCTGCGGCCGCGCACGCTCGACGAGTACATCGGGCAGGATCGCGTCCGCGAACAGCTGCACGTGGCGATCACCGCCGCGAAACAGCGCGGCGAGGCGCTCGATCACGTCCTGCTCTACGGGCCGCCCGGGCTGGGCAAGACGACCCTGGCGACGGTGATCGCCCACGAGCTCGGCGTCGCGATTCGCGCGACCGCGGGGCCGATCATCGAGAAGCCGGGCGATCTCGCCGGCATGCTCTCCGATCTCAAGCTCCGCGAGGTGCTGTTCATCGACGAAATCCACCGGATGAGCCCTGCCATCGAGGAAATTCTCTATCCCGGGATGGAGGACTACACGCTCGACATCATGATCGGCCAGGGTCCGAGCGCGCGGTCGATCAAGATGCCGATCGAGCGCTTCACGCTGGTCGGCGCCACCACGCGAACCGGGCTGCTGACCTCGCCGCTGCGGGCGCGGTTCGGCATCGTGCAGCGGCTCGATTTCTACACCGCCGACGACATCGAGGAAATCGTGCTCCGCTCGGCGCGCATCCTCGGCGTGACCATCGACCAGCCGGCGGCCCGCCAGATCGCGCGGCGGTCGCGCGGCACGCCGCGCGTCGCCAACCGCCTGCTGCGGCGGGTGCGCGACTACGCGCAGGTGCGCGCCGACGGCCGCATCACCGAGGACGTCGCGGACAAGGGGCTCCGGATGCTCGAAGTCGACGAGCATGGGTTCGACGAGGTCGACCGCCGGCTGCTGCGCGTGATCATCGACAAGTTCGGCGGCGGACCCGTCGGCGTCGCCTCGCTCGCCGCCGCGCTCAGCGAAGAACGCGACGCGCTCGAGGACATCCATGAGCCGTTCCTGATCCAGGCGGGGTTCCTGGATCGTACGCCGCGCGGGCGGGTCGCGACCGCGCGCGCCTACGAGTATTTCGGCCTGACCGCTCCCAAGAGGGACACGCTTTGGTAGATGACACCGCCAGCCGGTCCCGCAGGTCCCGGCGAGACTTGAGTTCCCCCCTGACGCCGATCCGCCGCGTCAGAATCGCCGGGCTGTCGACGTATGTGCCGCCGCGCGTGCTGAGCAACGCCGATCTCGAGCGGATGGTGAACACCTCCAACGAGTGGATCCTGCAGCGGACCGGGATCCGTGAGCGCCACATCGTCGACGCCGGCGTCGCGACGTCCGACCTGGCGAAGATCGCCGCCGAAGGGGCGATGGCGGAGGCCGGCATCACCCCCGCCGACCTCGGCTTCATCGTCGTCGGCACGACCACACCGGACACGATCTTTCCGAGCACGGCCTGCGTGCTGCAGGACAAGCTCGGCGCGGCCAACGCGTGGGGCTTCGACCTCGGCGCCGCCTGTTCCGGCTTCACCTATGCGCTGAACACCGCTGCGCAGATGGTCGCGACCGGCAACTGCGACTATGCGCTCGCGGTGGGCGCCGACGTCATGTCGAGCATCATCGACTACACCGACCGCGCCACCTGCGTGCTGTTCGGCGACGGCGCGGGTGCGGTGATCGTGGCGCCCGCCGCCCCAGACGAACCGCACATCATCGATTTCGCCGGCAAGATCGATGGCAGCGGCGGTCCGGCGCTCTGCATGCCGGCCGGCGGCAGCCGCTTGCCGGCGTCGACGGAGACCATCGAGAAGCGGCTGCACTACGTGAAGCAGGAAGGGGCGACGGTCTTCAAGTTCGCCGTCAAGAACACCGAGGAGATCTCGCGGCGGCTGCTCGAGCGCAACGGCCTCGACGCGTCGGATATCGATCTGTTCGTGTCGCACCAGGCCAACCGCCGGATCATCGAGGCGGCAGCCGAACGGCTGGGGCTCGATCACGAGAGGGTCGTCATCAACCTCGAACTGTACGGCAACACCACCGGCGGAACGATTCCGCTGGCGCTCGCCGATGCGCGCCGGCAGGGCCGGCTGAAGAAGGGGGACCTGGTGCTGCTGGCGTCGGTCGGCGCCGGCTTCACGGTCGGCGCCATCCTGATGCGCTGGTCGTTATGATCCGAGGGGCTTCGCCCCTCGGACTCCCCTACACGCTCTCTTGCGCGCCGCTTCGTCGGCGCGCGCCGTTCGCGTGGCTCGCGTCGCTCCGCTCGCTCGCGTCGCTCGGCTCGCGTCGCTCCGCTCGCTCGCGGTAGGTCGGGTTGTCACGGCTCGACGGCTCGCGTCGCTGCGCTCGCTCGCAGATAGCCGCGGATGTCACGCCTCGCGTCGGCTTCGCGCGCGGCAGCTCGGGTTGTCGCCTCGCGCCGCTCGCTCGGTCTCAGACGGCGCATCCTGGCTGAGCTTGGGCATGCGCGACGCTCAGCGGCTTGAGTCTGCCGATTTCGCACAGTCCACCTCCCCCGGCCTTGTTAGCGTCAGTCATCATGCGTATGCCGTCATCGCTTGTCTGCGGAGCCGTCGTCCTGGCCGGTGCGGGAATCGCCGCGCAGACGGCCGGCGTCGATCCCGAGCAGCTGCTGTCGACCCGGCTTGCTTTCACAGCCGCGGAGGTCGGGCAGGTCCGTCAGGGCCAGCCGGTGGTGAGAGTGAAGCTCGATGCCGATGAGCTGTCTGCGGTCGGCGCGATTCGGTTGCCGGGCCGCAAGGAGCGGCTCGCCGACTGGGTGAAGAACATCGATCACTTCCGCCGGTCGGCAGAGATCGGCATGGCGCAGCCGATCCCGACGCCGCCATCGGCGGCAAGCCTGGCGGGCGTGACACTCGACGCCGCCGACCGCCAGGCGCTGCAGGCATGCACCGCCGAGAAGTGCGCGATGCGCGTCTCGGCCGACCTGCTGGCGCGGATCCAGCACGAACCGTCGCGGGCCGACGAGGTCTTCCGCGGGATGCTGTTGGCCGAGTTGACGGGCTACATCGCCCACGGCAACGCCGCGGCGGTCGCGCCGCTCGTGCAGAAGGCCACGACGCTGACCGCGCTCTCGCCGGAACTGGCGAGATTTCTCGAGCGTTATCCGTCGGCGACGCTGCCCTCAGCCGACCAGATGTTCTACTGGGGGTGGACGCCGGCAGGCTCGGTGGCGATCCTCACCCTGCACCACCTGATTCTGTACAAGCCGCGTCCGGGCGAGATCTGGATCGCCGACAAGAACCTGTACGCGAGCCGCTACTTCGACACCGGCGTGCTGGTGATTGGCTTGTACGACGCCGCGGATGGCAACGGCTTCTACGCCGTCGCCGGCAGCCGCGCCACGTCGGGTTATCTGTCGGGGACCGCAGCGTCGCTGCTGCGCCGGCGGATTCAGCGCTCGGCGTCCGACACCGTGAAGGTGTATCTCGAATGGCTGCGCGACAGCCTCAGTGCGGGCTGACCGGCGGCGACGTCAGAGAGGCGCCAGCCGGGAATGCGGTTGGGACAGGCCGTCGAGTGACGGGACGACCACCGTGTAGGCGAAAATCCCGACCACGAGGATCATCGCGACGATGAGAAAGGCCGGGACGTACGAGCCGGTTTTCTGAATGACGACGCCGGTGACGAGCGGCGCGATGACGCCGCCAAGGTTCCCCGCGGCGTTCATGATCCCGACCCACAGCGCCAGTTCGTCCTCACGCGCGCACATCTTGGGGATCGAGATCAGACTGCCGCAGCCGATGCCGGCGACCGAGGCGGCGAACAGGAAACCGACCGACGCGATCGACGAGTCGACGACTGCCGCCGGAATGATCAGGAGTCCGACGGCGAAGCCGGCGGCGACGTATCCCTTCGTGACCGCCGAGAGCGGCCGTCCCTTCCGGATCATCGTCCCGGCCGTCCAGCCGCCGACCGCCTCCGCAGCCGCGAAGATCAGGAACGGCAGACCGCCGAACAGCGCGATCTTCGGGAGCGACATGTGCCGCACCGTGCTGAGGTAGCTGGGGAGCCACGAGATCAGGAAGTACCAGAAATAATCCCAGCAGAAGAAGCCGAGGCAGATGCCGAGCAGCGCACGGCTGCGGAACAGCGCGCGCCAGTCGATGCGCCGTCGCACCTCCGGCGCGGTGCCCCGCGAGGCCGGATAGAACATCAGCCACGGAATCAGCCACAACAGGCCGGCGAGCCCTGTCCTGAAGAAGAGACTCCGCCAGCCGTACCGCACGAGCAGCCAGACGTCGACCGCCGTTCCGACCGCCAGGCCCACCTTGGTGCCGAGGTCGAAGAGTCCGGCCGGCCACGCCGTCTCTTCGGATCGGAAGTGCAGCGAGACGACCTTCAGTCCGCCGGGCAGATACACCGACTCGCCGAGACCGAGCAGCACGCGCGCCGCCACCAGCGTCCACAGGCCGGTGACCAGCCCGGTCGCCGCCGCCGCGAGCGACCACAGCCCGAACGACAGCGCATAGAGGGTGCGGATGTTGTAGCGGTCGACCATCCGACCCATCGGGATCTGCATCGCGGTGTAGGTCCAGAAGAACGCCGACAACGCCAGGCCCTGCTGGAACGGATCGAGGTGCAGCTCCTTGCTGATCGTCGGCAGCGCCACCGCCAGGCTGCCGCGATCGAGATAGTTGATGAACGACGCCGTCGAAATCAGCGCGACGAGCGTCCAGCGGCCGGTTGGCCGCTCAGCGGCCGGCACTGACGGCAGCATGGGACATCAACAGGAATGTCATGGGCGTGGCGAGAGTATACGATCGCGATGGCATGGCGAAGCGTCGATCACCGCGGCCGCCTGGACGGATATTCCTGCTGTCGCCGGCCAATTGCTCGGGACGGCGCGCCAGGATGGTGCTGTCGGACCACGCGCAGTTCGACCTGGCGCTCCGGCTGCGCAGCGACCGTGGCGCAGCGCTGGGCGAGGTGTTCGCGTTCGTCAGCGGCCTCTACTTCAGGGGGAAGCTCGCCTACGCCCTGGCGTTCGCGCGACCGCCCGATCCCGGCAACGTCCTCGTCGGCAGCGGCGCGCTCGTCATCACGCCGACCGCCGGCCTGCGCCCCGCCGAAACGGCGATCACCGCGGACGCGATCAGGTCGTTCGCTTCGGTTGACATCGCCGCCAACGATCCGCGCTATCGGCGTCCGCTCCTCGCCAGCGCGCGCGCGCTCGCCGACGAGATCGGCCCCGACTGCGACGTCGTCCTGCTCGGCAGCATCGCGTCGGCGAAGTATGTGGACGTGCTGACCGACGTGTTCGGCGCGCGCCTGCATTTTCCGGTCGCCTTCGTCGGCCGCGGCGACATGAGCCGCGGCGGCCTGATGCTGCGCTGCGTCAGCGCGCGTGACGAGCTCGCCTATGTGCCCGTCGAAGGCGCCGTACGGCATGGGCCGCGTCCGGCGAAGCTCGCACCGATCAACCGGGTGACCGGGTGAGCACGCGCGTCGCCATTCCAGCCTCCGGGTCGGCGAAGCTGCGCGTCGAGGGGAAGGACGTGCAGCTGACCAATCTCGACAAGCCGTTCTGGCCCTCGCTCGGGATCACCAAGGGGGACCTGATTCGCTACTACGCCGACGTGGCGCCGCTGCTGCTGCCGCATATCCGCGGTCGTGCGATGGTGATGAAGCGGTATCCGCACGGCGCGGCCGGCGCGTTCTTCTTCATGAAGCGCGCGCCCTCGCCGCGTCCAGGCTGGATCCGTGTCTGCCGGATCGACCACGGATCGAAAGGGGTCATCGACTTCCCGATGATCGACGATCTGCCGTCGCTGCTCTGGGTGATCAATCTCGGCTGCATCGATCTCAACCAGTGGTATGCGACCTGCGATGACGTGGACCGGCCTGACTACCTCCATTTCGATCTCGATCCCGGCAGCGCTTCCTGGAGTCAGGTTCTCGACGCCGCCCGGATCGTCCACCAGGCGCTCGAGGCGCTGAGGATGACGGCGGTGGCGAAGACCACCGGTTCCAAGGGCATTCACGTTTACGTGCCGATCGTGCGCGGGCCGCAGCAGAAGGACGTGTGGACGTTCGCCAAGGCGCTGGCGCAGGAGCTCGCCGCGCGCCACCCGACGCTGTTGACGTCGGAGTACCGTGTCGCCAACCGGCCGAAGGGCCGGGTCCTCGTCGACTACAACCAGAACGCCTGGGGGCGCACGCTGGCCTCTGTCTACTCGGTCCGGCCGCATCCGCGCGCGTGTGTGTCGACACCCGTGACCTGGAAGGAAATCGACGGCGGCGTCCGGATCGAGGACTTCCGCCTGGACAACGTCCGTGCGCGGCTCGCGACGGCAGGGGACCTGTTCAAGCCGTTGCTGTTGAAGAGAGGACGCGTCAATCTGACGCAGTATTTCTGACACGACCCCTCACGCGGGGCAGCTCCGAGGCCGCCAGGGGCGGAATCGTCACGCCTGCTCGGCGAAGAGCAGCGCAACCGGCAGCGTCTTCAGCACCTGTCCGATGAACAGCCAGGCGTTCTCCGCGGCCGCCACCGGCTTGATCACGGCGCCGGTGCAGACGTCGCGGTAGACGAGTCCGGCGAGCGGCCCCGGCAACAGCACGCGCGACGTCTTCCACATGTCGCCGATCGGCATCGGGTGCTGGGCGTCGACCATCCGGGCGACCAGTCGTGGCACGATCGCGATGGCGGCGGCACCCTCGTGCAGACGCGCGAACGCCACGGCCTGTCCGGAGACGGCGGTCGTATCGGTGTCGAGCGGGAGGTACTCGCCGTCGAGAAAAAGCGATGGGAACGAGGCGCGCCGGCGCAGCCCTGCCGTCGTCAGCAGCATCTTGATCGCACCGTCGCGCCAGGCGCGCAGCGCAGCGCCGATCGGCGCCGCGCGCTGGTCGGCGTCGAGCGAGAGGATCGCATCGACTCGATCGAGCAGGCGCGCCCGCTCCTCGAAGTCGACCGGCCGGCGGTTGTCGGGATCGACGAGGCTGAAATCCCACAGCTCCGTGCCCTGGTAGAAGTCGGGCACCCCGGGCGAGGCCAGCTTCAGGAGCAACTGCGACAGGGAGTTGACCAGGCCGGCGCGCGCGATCCGCTCCTGGAACGGCGCGAAGGACGGCAGCAGTCTCGTCGACTCCGGACCGGTGAGGATGCGCGCCACGTAATTGCGCACCGCCTGCTCGTACTGTTCGTCGGGATTGATCCAGCTCGAACGCAGCTTGGCCTCCTTCACCGACTTGACCATGTAGGCCTGGATCCGTTCGACGAAGGCCTCGTCGATCGCTCCCTGCGGCCACGCTCCCAGCAGCACCTGGTACAAGCGATACTCGTCGTTCTTGTCGGGCGCCGGTTCGCCGTCGACCAGGGTCTTGGCCGGCCGCGCCATCCGCATCCACTTCGCGGCCTCCCGGCCCCATTCCTCGGGAATCTCTGAGAGCACGTCGATGCGGGGGCGCACGTCTTCGCCGAGCTTGGTGTCGTGGGTCGCCGTGGCGATCATTTCGTACGGCCAGGCCTGCCGGCGATGCAGGTTCAGGTCATGGAACTCCGGCACGCCGACGCCGACCTGCGACGGATCGCCGCCAACCTCGTTCAGCGAGAGCAGCAGGTTGTAGCGGTAGAACGCGGTGTCCTCGAGCCCCTTGGCCTGGAGCGGACCGGTGTACTGCTGGAACTTCATCGCGAAGCGGAGTCGTTCCGCGCTCTCCGATGGATCGGCCGGCGGATAGCCGTCCCGGCGCTCGTACACCGACGCGAGCACGTCGTCGGGATCGCGGGGCAGCAGCACCTCGCGCAGGAAATCGAAGAGCGAGGCATCCATCGCCGGGTTGCGGCGCCTGGCGCGGACCATCGCGCGTTCGACCGCGGCGCGGTCGTCCGGGATCCAGCCGTGCGCGTCGACGTAGGTGCGGTAGATCGGGAAGCAGGCAACGACCTCGACCAGCGCGTCGCGAAGGCTGTTGAGCGTGAAATCGCGCGAGCGGCGGTTGCTCTCGCCGATCCGGTCGAGCATGTGCGCCAGCACGGTCAGTTCACTGGCCAGCGCCGTGTCCATGATCAGCCGCTTCGCCTCCGACAACAGCTCGTCGAAGCTCTGCTCGCGGCCGGTCAGCTTGGCGTAGACCTGGCGGAGCCGCCGCGTGTTCGCGCCGTCGACGAACAGCCCGTTCACCTGGTTCAGGAAGTTGTAGCCCGTGGTCCCATGGATGGCCCATCCCTGTGGCAGCCGCTCGCCGCGCGACAGGATCTTTTCGGCCACGACGTAGACGCCGCCCGCCAGCTTCTGCAGCATCGCGAAGTACTTGGCCGGATCGAAGAGGCCGTCGGGATGATCGATGCGCAGACCGGTCACGCGCCCCTCGGCGACGAGACGCGCGAGCAGCCCGTGGATGGCCTCGAAGACGGGTGGATCCTCGACGCGGAGGCCGGCGAGGGTATTGACGTCGAAGAATCGGCGGTAGTTAATCTCGTGCGCGGCCGTCCGCCAGTAGGCGAGGCGATAGGCCTGGGCCTCGAGCAGCTCGTGCAGCGCGTCGAACGTCTGCGGCTGTCCGGGGAGGCCGTTGAGCCGCGCCAGTTCCTCGTCGCTCAGCTCGCGGTCAAGGGTGAACGGCAGCCGGTGATCGAAATAGCGCAGGACCAACCCGTTCCCGCCGGCCGACGCGGCTGGATCCCCCGATCGTTCGAGCTGCAGCTCGCCGCGCTCCAACACCTTCCCGTACTGATTGCCGAGGATCGGCAGCAGCAGCTTGCGCCGCAGCTCCATCTTGAACGGATACCAGTCGATGTCGAAGAAGCGCGCGTAGGGAGACCGCGGCCCGTGCGCGAGCACGTCACGCCACCACGGATTGGTGGCGGTGCTGATGCCCATGTGATTGGGCACGAAGTCGACGATGTGCTGAAGGCCGGCGTCGCGCACCGCGTCGGTGAACGCCGTATGCGCCCGCTCGCCACCCACCTCGGGGTTGATCTGGTTGTGGTTGGTGACGTCGTAGCCGTGCGTGGAGCCGGGCTCGGCGGCGAAGTAGGGCGAAGTGTAGACGGCGCCGACGCCGAGGTGCGCGAGATACGGCACGATCGCGCGCACCGCGTCGAGGGTGAAGCCGCTGTGCACCTGCAAGCGGTAAGTACTGGGCGGAATCCGAGCCGGCCTGTCCATCTAGGCTCTGAACACGACCGCTCCCGGCCGCTGAACCGTGATGCGCCCGGCCGCCACGAACGTCACGCCAGCTCCGTGAGGCCACGCAGCGGAATGCGCACCCAGTCAGGCCGGTTGTTGAGCTCGTAGTGCAGCTCGTAGAGTGCCTTGTCGATCAGGAAGAGGTTGAGCAGCGACGCGCGCTGCGCCGGGTCATCCGGGAGAAAGGGTGCGGCGCCGGCCGCCGCGAGATATCCCTTCAGGTATGCCGCGCCGACCCAGAGCTGCCACGCCCGCGCCCACCCATCGAGCCGCTCGACCTCGTCGGCGCGTCCGGCGGCGTAGGCAAAGAGCGCCGCATAGGCGGCATAGCTGAACGACCGCAGCATGCCCGCTACGTCCTTCATCGGCGAGTCCTTGCGCCGCCGCTCCTCGATCGCGCGCGCCGGCTCTCCCTCGAAGTCGATCACGTAGAAATCTCCCTCGGACCACAGCACCTGGCCCAGATGCAAGTCGCCGTGGATGCGGATCCGCGCCGTGCTCAGCCGCGTCGGCTGTCCGTCCTGCCCGTCGCGGAGCGCGTGCAGCGCCCGCTCGATTCGCCCGAAGACGGCCGGATCGAGCGGGCCGCGAAGCGTCTGCAGCCGCCCGATCGCCTGCGCGACGACGAGGGCGACGTCGTCGTGCGTGAAGGGTTCGGGCGCGAACGGCGGGCTCGACGTGTCGGAGGCGAGCGCGAGATGCAGCTCCGCCGTGCGCCTCCCGAGCAGCCGCGCGCCGTCGATGTAAATGCCGGTCAACTCGCACATCGATCCCGGCGTGTCCCGCGCCGCGAGGGCCAGCGGGCCCGTGGAGGGCGTCAGATCGGGCGCCGGCGGCGGCAGCGCGCGCACCTCGTCATAGAACCGGCGCAGCTCCGCCAACGCGTGATTCCAGCCGTCCGCCTGGCTGGCGACCAGCTCCCAGGTCCCAGCCAGATGCGTCGGCGGCTCGCCGGCCGGCTCGTACTCGATGAACGCGGTGACGCGCGGCGCGCGCCTGAACGATGTCCGCGTCGTCAGGAACTCGCCGACCTCGACGTCGGGGTTCGGGCCGGGCTCGATGCGGCGGAACAGCTTGGCGATCAACTTGTCGCCGAATGCCACCGAGGTGTTGCTCTGGTCGGCAGCGAGACGCCGCGGCGGCAGCGGCCCTTCGCCGCGCACGTCCGCGAACGCCGGCGTCCGTCTGATCCGCAGCACGCCCCGCTTGGTGCGGCCGGTTTCCTGGCGATCGAGGATGTCGAGCAGCGTGCGCAGCGTGTCGTCGTCGGCCGCGCCGTCGACGATGACTCCCTTGCGGGCGCCCGTGACGCGGGCCAGCGCCGCCTGTGGCGACGCGCTGAGCGCTGCCTCCGCGGCCGTGTCGTCGAGCACCGCGAGCGGCACGAAGTACTGTTCGCGGCCGCCGTCCTGATAGTCGGCCTGGACCAGCGCGATGAAGATCGGATGCGCGCCGCGCCGGAGCAGGCCCCAGTCGACGAAGCGGGCCGATCGCAGACCGCGCGCCTTGCCGCCGAACCAGCGCTGCCGCTGCAGGAACGGACCGAGCGATTCACGTTCGATGAGGGTGCGGACGTTTCCTTCGAGCAGCGTGTCCCAGGCGACGCCCATGAAGAACGCCGGCACCGCCGCGGCCGGCGCCGCGACGGTCTCGGCCACGCGCTGTACCGCGATCGGCGCGGCCGCCTGCTGCAGCCGGAACCAATAGAAACTGTAGGCCGGCAGTGTCAGAAAGTACGGCAGATCGCCGATGCGGGGGAATTCGGTCAGCCCGAGCATCTCGACTGGCGTCAGTCCCTTGAAGGCCGAGAGGTCCAGCTCCACCGGCTGCGTGGTGCGCGCCAGGCTGGCGATGCAGAGCACCTGCTCGTCCTCGTGGCGTCGCACGAAGGCCAGCACCTTGCGGTTGGCGGTCGGCAGGACCTGCAGCGAGCCGCGCCCGAACACCGTGTACTGCTTACGGAGCGCGATCAGCCGTTTCATCCAGTTGAGCAGCGAGAACGGCGAACTCTCCTGCGCCTCGACGTTGATGGCCTGATAGCCGTACACCGGATCCATGATCGGCGGCGCGAAGAGGCGCGCCGGATCGGTGCGCGAGAACCCGGCGTTGCGATCGCCCGTCCACTGCATCGGCGTCCGCACGCCGTTGCGGTCGCCGAGGTAGATGTTGTCTCCCATGCCGATCTCGTCGCCGTAGTAGATGACCGGCGTGCCGGGCAGGGAGAACAGCAGCGAGTTGAGCAGCTCGATGCGGCGGCGGCTGTTCTCGACGAGCGGCGCCAGCCGCCGGCGGATCCCGACGTTGATCCGCATCCGCGGATCGGCGGCATAGGCCTGGTACATGTAGTCGCGCTCCTCGTCGGTCACCATCTCGAGCGTCAGCTCGTCGTGGTTGCGGAGGAACAGGCCCCATTGGCAGTTGTCGGGAATGTCGGGCGTCTGGCGGAGGATCTCGGTGATCGGATGGCGGTCTTCCTGGCGGATCGCCATGAACATCCGCGGCATCAGCGGGAAGTGGAACGCCATGTGGCACTCGTCGCCGTCGCCGAAGTAGGGGCGCACGTCGGCCGGCCACTGGTTCGCTTCGGCAATCAGCATGCGATCCGGGTAGCGTTCGTCGAGCGCGCGGCGCAGCCGCCTGAGCACGTCGTGCGTCTCGTCGAGGTTCTCGCAGATCGTGCCTTCGCGCTCGATCAGATAGGGCACGGCGTCGAGGCGCAGCCCGTCCACGCCTCGATCCAGCCAGAACCGCATCGTGCTGACCACCGCGTCGAACACGCGTGGGTTGTCGAAGTTGAGATCCGGCTGGTGATGGAAGAAGCGATGCCAGTAGTAGGCCTTGGCGGTGTCGTCCCACGACCAGTTCGACGTTTCAGTGTCGGTGAAGATGATGCGGACGCCCTGGTACTTCTGGTTGGTCTCGCTCCACACGTAGAAGTCGCGCTCGGGCGAGCCGACCGGCGCGCGGCGCGCCGCCTGGAACCACGGGTGCTGGTCGGAGGTGTGGTTGATGACGAGCTCGGTGATCACCCGGATGCCGCGCGCGTGCGCTTCGTGGATGAGGCGGTCGAAGTCGGCGAGCGTGCCGTAGCTCGGGTGGATATTCTCGTAGTCGGCGATGTCGTAGCCGTCGTCGCGCAGCGGCGACGGGTAGAAGGGCAGCAGCCAGAGCGCGTTGATACCGAGCCCCTGGAGATAGTCGAGGCGACTGGTCAGGCCGGGGAAGTCGCCGATGCCGTCGTGGTTGCTGTCGGCGAAGGCGCGGACGTGCGCCTCGTAGAACACGGCGTCCTTGTACCAGAACCGATCGACGCTCATGATTCGAAGGCCAGCGCGATGACGTGCGCCACGCGGGCGGGCGGATCGAGGCGGACGTAGTTCCACTCGCCCTGCCACCGATAGGTTTCCCCCGAGAGCAGATCGTGTGCCTCGCACCAGGCGTCCGACGCGACGCGCCACTCGGCGAGCGGCAGGCGGACGTGGCCGTGCTGCATGTTGAACGGGTCGAGGTTGACGACCACGAGTACCGGGTCGGCGCCGTCGGGCGCCCGCTTGCTGTAGCAGACGATCTGCGGGTTGTCGGTCTCGTGGAAGCGCAGCCCGTGATCGAACTGCAGCGCCGCGTGGGCGCGGCGCACCCGGTTGAGGCAGGCGATCAACCCGGCGAGACTGTCGGCGGCGCTGAAATCGCGCACCTTGATCTGATATTTCTCGGAATCGAGGTATTCCTCGCTGCCCGTCCTGAGCGGCAGGTTCTCGCACAGCTCGAAGCCGCTGTAGAGACCGTAGCTGGCGCCGAGCGTGGCGGCGAGAACCAGGCGCGCGACGAATGCCGCGCGTCCGCCACTCTGCAGGTACTCGTGCAGGATGTCGGGCGTGTTCGCGAACAGGTTCGGGCGCAGGTACTCGCGAACCGGGGTCTGCGTCAGCTCGGTGAAATACGCCTCGATCTCCTGACGGGTATTGCGCCACGTGAAATACGTATACGACTGCGAGAAGCCGATCTTGGCAAGGTAGCGCATGATCGCCGGACGGGTGAACGCCTCCGAGAGGAAGATCACGTCCGGGTGTTCGCGGCGGATGGCGTCGAGGACCCAACGCCAGAACGGCAGCGGTTTGGTGTGGGGATTGTCGACCCGGAAGATCCTGACGCCGTGCGCGATCCAGAAGTCGATGATCGCCTTCAGCTCCTGCCACAGGGCCTGCCAGTCCGCCGACTCGAAGTCGAATGGATAGATGTCCTGATACTTCTTTGGCGGGTTCTCGGCGTACTTGATGGTGCCGTCAGGACGGTGCCGGAACCAGTCCGGGTGCTCACGGACGTAGGGATGATCCGGCGACGCCTGGAACGCGATGTCGAGCGCGATCTCGAGGTTGTGCCGGGCGGCGGCGGCGACGAACCGATCGAAGTCGTCGAGCGTGCCGAGCCCCGGCTCGACCGCGGTGTGCCCGCCCTCTGACGCGCCAATCGCCCACGGGCTCCCGGGATCGCCGGCCCCGGCGGCCAGCGCATTGTTCCGTCCCTTGCGGAAGCTGCGACCGATCGGATGGATCGGCGGTAGATAGAGGACGTCGAATCCCATCGCCGCGATATCGGGGAGGCGCGCCGCCGCCTCGTCGAACGTGGCGCTGCGCGACGGGTCGGTCCCGGCCGAACGAGGGAACATCTCGTACCAGGCGCCGAATCGGGCGCGCTCGCGGTCGACCGCGACCCTCAGCACACGCCCAAAGCGGCTGGCCTGCTGACGGTCGGCGCCGGTCGAGGCGATCGCCAACTCCTCGCGGTCGACGAGGGCGTCCTGGCCGGCGGCCTCCTTCTTCGCGATCGAGGCGCGGAGCGTCTCCACGCGATCGATCCAGCCCTCGACGGTGTATTCGTAGTCGGCGAACTCGGCGCAGGCGAATGCGGCGCGCCATCGGTCGTTGCCGAGGGACGTCATCGGCGTCTCGCTCCAGTCGGACGCGCCGCATCGGCGCCAGAGCAGCGCCGCGGCGATCAGATCGTGCCCGTCGGCGAACACGTCCGCCTCGACCACGACCGCCTCGCCGACCGTCCGTTTGGCGGGGAACCGCCCTTCGTCCACGTCGGGAGTGACCCGCTCGATGATGATCCGGCGCTGCAGTAGCGCGTTCAACTCAGTTGTGTGTGAGCGTTTCGATGTCGGCACCGTCGCCACAGCCCGTTCAAATATCAGACCACTCCCTGCGGCCCCCAGTCACCAACGCGACGAACATCGTCGCGCCGATTGTTGAGCTTGAGCGCCGCCATCGCGCGGCCCGGCAGATCGTAGCGGTCGCCGCCGCGCAGCCGCCTCGGCGGCTGCCACGGATCCGCGGTATCGAACAGCGTGTCCCAGCGTTCGATCGGCGCCGCGGCCGGCAGCGCGAACGACACGGGCTCTTCGGCCGCATTGAGCAGCAGCAGCAGCGTGTCACCCCGAATCAGCCGCCCGCGTTCGTCCACTTCCTGAATCGCGTCGCCGTTGAGACGGACGCCGAGCGTGCGCACGTCCGGCGACGCCCACATGGCGTCGGTCATCTCGGCGCCGCCCGGATCGAGCCAGGCGATGTCCTGGACCTCGGCGCCCCGAATCCGGCGCCCCTGGAAGAACTTGCGCCGCCGCAGCACCGCGTGCTCCTTCCAGACGCCGATGATCTGCCGCGTGAACTGCAGCAGCTCGCGGCGTTCGGGGGTCAGCGTCCAGTCGGTCCAGCTGATGGGGTTGTCCTGGCAGTAGGCGTTGTTGTTGCCGCGCTGCGTGCGGCCCAGCTCGTCGCCGCCGCTGATCATCGGCACGCCGATCGAGCAGAGCAGCGTCGCCATGAAATTGCGCCGCTGCCGCGCCCGCAATTCGAGGAGGCGCCTGTCGTCGGTCTCGCCTTCGAGCCCGTGGTTCGCCGACAGGTTGTGGTTCTCGCCGTCGGCGTTGGACTCGCCGTTGGCCTCGTTGTGCTTCTGTTCGTAGCTGACGAGATCCGCCAGGGTGAAGCCGTCGTGGGCGGTGATGAAGTTGATGCTGGCGTAGGGGCGGCGGCCGCTCTGCTCGTAGAGGTCGCTGCTGCCGGCCAGCCGGGTTGCCAGCTCGGAGACGGCGCTGCGTTCGCCGCGCCAGAAGCGGCGCACGGCGTCGCGGTACTTGCCGTTCCACTCGGTCCACTTCGTGGGAAAGTTGCCGACTTGGTATCCCCCTTCGCCGAGATCCCACGGTTCGGCGATCAGCGTCACCTGCGACAGGATCGGATCCTGGTGGATGATGTCGAAGAAGGCGCCGAGTTTGTCGACCGCATGCAGCTCGCGGGCGAGCGCGCTCGCCAGATCGAAGCGGAAACCGTCGACGTGCATTTCCGTGACCCAGTAGCGCAGGCTGTCCATGATCAGCTGCAGCACGCGCGGGCTGCGCATGTTCAGGGTATTGCCGGTGCCGGTGAAGTCCTCGTAGTAGCGCGACGCGTGCGGCGCGAGCCGGTAGTAGGTCGCGTTGTCGATCCCGCGCAGCGACAGCGTCGGCCCGGTGTGGCTCCCTTCCGCCGTGTGGTTGTAGACGACGTCGAGGATCACCTCGAGGCCGGCGGCGTGCAGCGCCCGCACCATCATCTTGAATTCGCGCACCGCTTCGAGCGGTGACGCCGAGACGGCGTAGCGGGCGTCCGGCGCAAAGTACGAAAGGGTGTTGTAGCCCCAGTAGTTCGACAGCCCGCCCTTGACCAGATGCCACTCGTCGAGGTGGTGGTGGACCGGCATCAGCTCGACCGCGGTGACGCCGAGCGAGACGAGGTGCTCGATGGCCGGCTCGGAGGCAAGCCCGAGGTAGGTGCCGCGCAGCTCCTCGGGCACTCCCGGGTGCAGCTTGGTAAAGCCCTTGACGTGCAGCTCGTAGATCAACGTGTCGTGCCACAGGGTGCGCAGCGGTCGATCAGCGCCCCAGGTGAACGAGGCATCGACGACCGCCGCGAGCGGCGCGAACGGCGCACTGTCGCGTTCGTCGAAGGAATCGTCGGCGTGGCCGGCACGGAAACCGAACAGCGACTCGTCCCAGCGCACCGTGCGTCCGATCACCCGCGCGTACGGATCCATCAGGATCTTGTTGGGGTTGAAGCGGTGGCCGCGGTCGGGATCGTACGGGCCGTGCACGCGGTAACCGTACAACTGACCCGGGCGCACGTCTGGGAGATAGCCGTGCCACACCATGTCGGTCTGCTCGGTCAGCGGAATCGTCACCGACTCGGATTCCGCCGCCGGCGAGTCGAACAGACACAACTCGACCCGCGTCGCGTGCTCGCTGAAGAGCGCGAAGTTTACGCCAACACCGTCCCACGTAGCTCCCAGTGGATAGGGCGATCCCGGCCAGACGCGCAGCGCACGGTTGGGCACAGCCTGCACACTCTATCAGCGGGACGGGTGAGGCGCGAGGCGCGGCTGGCGGGACGCGAGGGTCCGCAGGTTGCGTACCATGGGACTGATGTCCGTTGATCGCGACCAGCGGTCGCTCGAGCTGCTGCGCCGGTGGGCGCGGCTGTTCGACGCCGCGTTTCGAATCCCCGGCACCGAGTTCCGGTTCGGTCTCGATCCGCTGATCGGATTGTTTCCGGGCATCGGCGACCTGACGACGCCGCTGCTGACGATGTTCATCCTCTGGCACGCCGCCAGGCTGCGAGTACCGAAGGTCGTGCTGGCCCGCATGGTCCTGAACGCGTTGATCGACGCCGGCGTCGGCGCGATCCCCATCCTCGGCGACGCCTTCGACTTCGCCTGGCGCGCCAACGAATGGAATATGGCGCTGCTCGAGCGTCATGCGATGCCCGGCCGGTCCGCGAGATCAGCCGACTACCTGTTCGTGAGTCTGTGCGGGCTCGTCGTGATCCTGGCGGCGCTGCTGCCGATTGCCGTGCTCGTGCTCCTCTATCACTGGATTCATGTCGCGCTCGCGCCGCGCTAGTCCGCGCACCCCGCGCCGCGCTACTCGCCGAGCAGCTCTCCAATCGGCTGCAGCTCCTCGATGTGATCGCAGATCGCCTTGATCATCATCAGCATCGGTACGGCCAGCACCGTCCCCCAGACGCCCCAGACCCAGCTCCAGAACAGCAGGCCGGTGAAGATGGCGGCGGAGTTGATGCGCGCGGCGCGGCTCATCAGCGCCGGTGTCAGCAGGAAGCCCTCGAGGCTGGTGATGAGGAACGCGACACCGCAGATGGTCAGAGTCTTCGGAACGCTGTCGAACTGCAGGAACGCCACCAGCCCGAGTCCGCCGGTCACGATCACCGGGCCGAGGTAGGGAATCGAGTTAAAGATCCCGGCGAGCAGGCCCCAGACGATGTACTGATCGAGCCCGAGCCACCACAGCGAGATCGAGGTGGCGACGGCGACCACCACGCTGGTGAGCACCTGCACCTTCATGAAGCTCTCGATCTGCCGGTTGATCTCGTCGAGGATCTGGACCGTCAGCTTCTTCTGCGAGAACGTCGGCCCGGCAATCTTCACCAGCTTGCGCTTGTAGAGATCGCCCGTCACCAGGAAGAAATAGACGAGGAACAGCACCAGCACGAACTGTCCGGCGAAGTTGAGCACCGTCATGCCGCCCGCCCACAGGTAGCTCGTCAGGCTGAACGGCTGCTGGACGATGGAGACCGGCGTCGCGCCACTGGTGTCGGGGCTCGGTGTGTCCGGCGTGGCGGCCGCGGCCGTCTTGTCGACCTCCTGAGCGGCGCGCGTCATCTTCTCGACGACGCCCCCCTGGCCGTTGTGATGCTGCTCGAACCTGTCGCGCAGGCGGCGCGCTGCCGCGGGCACCCGGTCGACGATCTGGACGACCTCACCGGTAAGCGTGTAGGTGCCGACGCCCATCACCCCGAGCAGCAGAAGCAGCACGATTCCGGCGCCCACTGCCGGCGCGACCCCGTGCTTCTGCAGCGATTTCACCGCGGGCGTCAGCGAATAGCTGATCAGGATCGCGATCACGATCGGGATGAAGACGGAGCTGGCGTACTGCAGCAGCAGGATCACCGCGATCACCGCGAGCACCGCCAGCGGCAGGTTGCGGATGCCGACCGGCGCGTCGATGACCACCGGCGCGGGCTCGCCCGGGGCGCCTTCGGTGGGGGGAAGCGGATCCGTCGCCGGTTCGATGCCGCGCGTGCCGGTCGGGTGCGGTGTGTCGGCCACTACAATCTGAGCCGTGCTGCAACTTTGCTGCCGAGGTCGAGGTAGGGGCTGAGGTTGAGCTGGAGGCGCGCGAGGGCGATTGGCGAGGGAAACCGCTGGGAGTGACGGATGAAGGTCGATGAATTCGATTTCGATCTGCCGGTCGAGCTGATCGCGCAGGACCCGCCGGAGCGCGGGGAATCGCGGCTGCTGGTGCTCGATCGCGCCTCTGGCAAGCTCAGCCATGCTGGCATCCGGGAACTGCCTCGCCGCCTCCGCGCCGGCGATCTGTTGGTAGCCAACGACACACGCGTATTCCCCGCCCGACTGCTCGGGCACCGGGTTCCGTCGGGTGGCGCGGTCGAGTGTCTGTTGTTGCGGCGGGACGTCTCGGTCGGCGCGGCGCCCTCATCGCCGGGCGTTCCCCGCCCGTCGGACAGCGAAGACTGGCACGCTCTGATGCACCCTGGCCAGAAGTTGAAGCCGGGCGCCTGCGTCCTCTTCGAGGGCGGCGAGGCGCGGCTGCACGGCGAGGTGCTCGCGCGGCTTTTTGCCGGACGCCGCCGTGTCCGGCTCACGGCCGAGCACGGAACGGTCGCAGACGCGATCGACGCGATGGGACACGTGCCGCTGCCGCCGTACATCGACCGTCCCGATACGCCGGCCGATCGGGACCGCTACCAGACCGTGTTCGCCTCGTCACGCGGCTCGATCGCCGCGCCGACGGCAGGGCTCCATTTCGACGCCGCGCTGCTCGGCGCGCTCGACGCGGCCGGGGTCGAGCGGACCACGATCACGCTGCACGTCGGCTATGGGACGTTCAAGCCGGTGCGGGTCGCCGACGTCGAAGCACACGTCGTCGATTCCGAGCCGTACTGGATTTCCGAACCGGCGGCGGCGGCCGTCAACGCCGCGCTCGATTCGGGCCGCCGCGTCGTCGCCGTCGGCACCACGACGACCCGGGCGCTCGAGCACGCGGCGCGCGAGGGCTCGGGTCGCCTGCGGGCAGGGCCGGCCGAAGCAGATCTATTCATCTACCCGGGGTTCGATTTCAGGGTGGTCGGCGGCCTGTTGACGAACTTCCACCTGCCGAAGTCGTCGCTGCTGATGCTGGTCGCGGCGCTGGCCGGGCAGGCGCGCGTGCTCGAGGCATATCGCGACGCGGTCGCACGGCGGTATCACTTCTACAGCTACGGCGACGCGATGCTGATCCAGTGAGGCCCATAGCTTGCGCTTCTACACGTGTGGGGCGTATAGTCCGACGTGTAGGAGGACGAGGTATGCACGAGGCGAGACCTGACCTGCCGCAGGGCACGCTCGATCTGTTGATCCTGCAGATCGTCGCGCTCGGGCCGATTCACGGCTACGCCGTCGCGCGGCGCATCCAGCAGATCTCGCGCGACGTCCTGGAGGTGCCGCAGGGATCGCTCTACCCGGCGCTGCATCGTCTCGAGAACAGACAGCTGCTGGCTGCCGCGTGGAAGACGTCCGAGACCGGACGTGAGGCCAAGTTCTACCGGCTGACGGCCGCCGGCCGTGCCGCGCTCGAGGCCGAGACGGCGAGCTGGAAGCTGATCGCGGACGCGGTCCGCCGTGTCCTCCGTGCCGGCGAAGGAGGGGCGTAATGCGGTGGTGGGGACGCCTGCTGCGGCGCGGCCGGATCGAGCGGGAGCTGGATGCCGAACTGCGCTACGACTTCGATCGCCGGGTCGACGACTTCGTCGCCGGGGGGATGACCGCCGGCGAGGCGCGCCGGGCTGCCCGCCTCGAGTTCGGCGGCCTCGAACAGGTCAAGGAGATGTGTCGCGACGCGCGCGGAACCCGCTGGGCGTCGGACGCGGCCGCAGACGCGCGTTACGCGGTGCGCGTTCTACGGAAGGACCGTGGCTACGCGATCGTCGCCGTCGCGGCGCTCGGACTCGCGATCGCCGTCAACAACACACAGTTCGCTATCGTGGACGGCTACTGCATCCGCGGCCTGCCGATCGCCGCCGCCGACCGCGTGGCGTTCGTCGCGTCACTCGATCGGGTGCGCGGCCCAGGCGGGATGTCGTACGCGGACTATCTCGACCTGCGCCTTCGAGCCACGGCCTTCGCGCAGACGGGAGCGTTCGCGATCGCGCCGTCGGCGCTCGCCGATGCCGGCGGCGCCGCCGACGGCGTGACAGCGGCCTACATCTCGGTCGAGGGTCTCTCGACGCTCGGACGTGAGCCGGCGCTCGGTCGGGCGTTTACTCATCGCGACGGACAGTCAGGCGCGCCGCTGGCCGTGCTGCTGTCGCAGCGCGTGTGGAGATCGCGCTACGACGCGGACCCGGCCGTGCTCGGGCGCGTCGTGCGCGTCGACGGCATGGCCGGCGAGGTCGTCGGCGTCATGCCAGATGGGTTCAGCTTCCCCGGACACGCCGACATCTGGGTGCCGCTCTCCCGCATGCCGGGCGTGGAGACCGCCCGTCGCGACGGGCCGTCCCTCGGTGTCTTCGGGCGCCTGCGCGACGGCACCACGATGGCCGCCGCGCGATCGGAGCTTGCCGCGATTGCCGGCCGCCTCGAGACCGAGCATCCCGCCAGCAATGCCGGCGTCGGCCTGTCCGTCGAACCGATCAACGCGCATTTCAACGGACGGCTCACCGATCCGGCGTGGTTGGCCTTCACGATTGTCGGCTTGCTCGTGGTCGTGATCGGCTGCGCGAACGTCGCCAGCCTGCTGCTGATGCGATCGGCCGTGCGCAGCCGCGAGCTCGCGATGCGCACCGCGCTCGGGGCCACGCGCTGGCGGATCGTGCGGATTCTGCTCGTCGAGACTGCGACTCTCGCGGTGCTCGGCAGCCTCCTCGGCCTGGCGCTGTCGGCAATCGCCCTCCGCCTGTTCGAACTCGCGGTCCCCGCGGCGGCGATTCCGTACGGCGGGCTCAGCGTCAACGGTCACGTCCTTGGCGTCCTCGCCATCGTGACGTGCGCCACCGTGTTGCTGTGCGGCGTCGCTCCGGCGCTGAGCGCGGTGCGCACCGACGTCGCCGGCGCGCTGAAGAGCGGCGGTCTCGGCGCGACGCACGGCGCGAAACTGCGGCGATGGACGACGGGGCTCCTGACGGTCGAGTTCGCCATGTCGGTGATCCTGGTGTCGGCGGTCGGCCTGTCGCTCGACATGTTCCGGCGCGCGCAGGATTCCGTGGCCCGCATCGACTCCGACCATCTTCTGACGCTACGGTTCGCCGCGCCGTCACGCTACGCGACGCCGGCGCTCCGGAGCGATCTGTGTGATCGGCTCGGCGATCGCCTGGCCGCGATTCCCGGCGTGGCGTCCGTGTCGTTCACGAACGCGCTGGCCCTCGCTGGGCCTCCGGTTGCAATCGTCGCGGAACGTGCGGTTGCCGAGCCGAAGGCCGTGCCCTCATTGTCGATTGACCACGCATACTTCCAGGCGGTCGGTCTCGCGGTCACGAGCGGCCGGCCGCCCGCCACGCACGCGCGGGACGAGGTGGTCGTCAACGCGAGGCTGGCCCGTCTCCTCTTTCCCGACGGATCGGCACTCGGACGGACGATCCGGCTCGCGCCCGCGGTGAAGGGGACGTCCGCTTCGATGACGATCGTCGGCATCGCGCCCGACCTCCGGCGGGTTCCCGGCGCCGAGCCGGATCCGATCGTCTATCTACCGTTCGCGGCGTCGCAGCCGTCTCGAGCCGCAATCCTGATTCGGACAGCCGGCGCGCCTGCCGCACTTGCGCCGCTCGTGCGCGAGGCGGTCCGAGCGGTCGACGCCGACCTGCCGATCGTCGCGCTGCAGACCGCCGAACAGGCTGAACGGGACGCCAGCTGGAACCGTCGGATGTCGGCGACCATCATCACGACGATCGCGTGCATCGCGCTGCTGCTCGCGGCGGTCGGCCTGTTTGCGGTGACCGGCTACGGCGTCGCGCAGCGAACGCGCGAGATCGGCATCCGCATGGCGCTCGGGGCGGGAGCGGGGGCGCTCTCCTGGCTCGTGCTGCGCGGGGTGCTGGTGCAGGTCCTGCTCGGGCTCGGCGCGGGACTCGTTCTGAACGTCCTTTGGGAGCGACGGTTCGGCGGACCCGGCCACGGCGGCGTCGATCCGTTGAACGTGGCTGCGATTCTCGCCGTATTCGCGGTCGTGGCTCTCCTCGCGTCCGCCGCGCCGATCGCCCGCGCCATGCGCGTCGATCCGCTGTTGGCGTTGCGCGGCGACTGACACCGTCGCGAAGCCTTTGTCCAAGATCCAGGCTTGGCGTTGGACGTCGGCTTCGGAGAGGCGTCAGGCTGGTGACTGCACGTGCCGGACGGCCGGCGATCGCGAGCGAGACCAGCGATCGGGACTAGTCGGTCAGCGCGGCCGCGAGCAGCGGGATCAGGATCTCGTGGTGGCCGACCAGCGAATAGCCCTTGCCGATGCCGGCGACGGGGCGAGAGACGACGTTGGTCAGCGGGCGGTACTGGCGCACGAAATCGATATTGACGGTCGTCAGCCCCTGCAGCGAGCGGCCGGTGTTGCGGGCGAGCGCGACGGCCTTGAGAAAGACCTCGGGGAGCACCACCGCCGACCCGCAATTCATGTAGACGCCATTTTCCAGCTTCGCGACGTTCGACACGAAGTAGCGGAAATCGCGCAGGCTGCCCTCGCCGAGCGCCGCCCCGGAGGCGTCCGGGTGCATGTGGATGATGTCGGTGCCGAGCGCGACGTGCACGGTCACCGGCACTTCGAGGCGGCCCGCGGCCGCGAGCACGCTGACGTGGGCGAACCTGGGCTGCGCGTGGTGCAGGTATTCGATCACCGACTGGCCGAGTCCGAGGCCCTTGCCGACGCCGCGGTTGATCGCGGCGTTCAGCTCGCGACCGGTTTCTTCCGCCATGCCGAAGCGACCCGGACCGAGCGCCTCATCGACGTCTTCGGACGTCGAGCCGGCGAGCGCGAGCTCGAAGTCGTGGATCACGCCGGCGCCGTTCATCGCCAGCGCACAAATGTAGCCGCGCTCCATCAGATGGATCAGGATGGGGGAGAGCCCGGTCTTCAGCACGTGTGCGCCGATGCCCCAGACGAGCCCGCGCCCGCCGTCGCGCACCGCGCGCATGGTCGCCGCGACTTCCTTGAGGTCGGAGCCGGCCAGGATCGACGGCAGCGACTCGACGAAGGCGCGCCCACCCGATTGCGTGAACGGCGTGGCGAAGTCGGCCGCGTTCGCCTTGCTCTTCCGCGAGGAGAGCGGGTAGGTCCTGACGCCCGACAGGTCGAACTCCTCATAGCCGAACTTCACACGGACTATCGTATAATCAACAGTTCCTGCCGGTGTAGCTCAGTTGGTTAGAGCACGCGGCTCATATCCGCGTTGTCCGGGGTTCAAGTCCCTGCACCGGCACCATCTTTTGAGATGTGGAAATGTGGAGATGTGGGAATGTGGAAATGTGTTCCACATTCCCACATCTCCACATTTCCACATCTCCACATCTCATGTCTCTCCGACAACGCGTCGTCGACACGATTCACCGGTACGCGCTGCTGCGCGGCGGCGGCCGCGTGGTCGTCGCCCTGTCGGGCGGCGCCGACTCGGTCGCGCTGCTCTTTCTATTGCGCGAGCTCGAGGCGGCCGGTGAGCTGACGATTGCCGGCGCGGCGCATCTGCACCATGGCCTGCGCGGCGAGGCGGCCGATGCGGACGAGGCGTTCTGTGCGGCGCTCGCGACGCGCCTCGGCGTCCCCCTGGTCTCGGAGCGCGCCGACGTGGCCGGCGTCGCCCGCGCGCAGAAGCGGTCGGTCGAGGACGCGGCACGCGTGGTCCGCTACGCATTTCTGGACCGCGCCGTCGCCCATCTCGGCGCCGACGTCGTCGCCGTCGCGCACACGCGCGACGATCAGGCCGAGACGTTCCTGCTGCGGCTGCTGCGTGGCGCCGGCACGCGCGGACTGGGCAGTATCCGGCCCCGTGCCGGACGGGTGATCCGGCCGCTCCTCAATATCGAGCGCGGCGCGCTTCGCGAATACCTCGAGGCGCTGCGTGAAGCGTGGCGCGAGGATGCCACGAACCTCGATCTGGCGATTCCCCGCAATCGCGTCCGTCACGAGCTCATCCCGTATCTCGCCTCACGCTTTTCGTCGTCGGTGACGCCCGTCCTTGCCCGCGCCGCGGCGCTGGCGCAGGAGGACGAAGATTTTCTGCGGGATCGAGCAATCGAAGTGGCGGCACGGATCGTCTTAACCAATGAGCGCTCGCACATCGCGATCGATTGTGCCGCGCTTCGCGCCGCGCCCCGCGCGCTGAGTTCGAGGGTCCTGCTGCAGGCGCTCGAGCAGCTCGCCGGGGGGAAAGCGATTTCCTTCGAGCATGTCGACGCGCTGTCGCGGCTCGAGCCGGGACAGGCCGTCAGTCTCCCTGGCCAGGACGCGGCGCGGACCGCTGAGGTGCTGGTCCTGCGGGCACGGCCGCGCGGCCGCCGGTCATCGGCCGTGGTAAATCGGGCACCGGAACCTGACGGAGGGAACGAGTTCGGCGTTTCGTTGTCTATCCCTGGTGAGGTCCACCTCGAGGCGAGCGGGGTGGTCGTCGGGGCCGAGAGACTCGAGGCGCCTGCCGGGCGTCAAAGACAGTGGAGGGGCCGCGGTGCGGAAGTGGGCATTGCAGCCGAGCTGCCGATACTTCCGTTGGCGGTGCGCACACGGCGGCCTGGGGATCGGTTCCACCCGCTGGGTGCGCCCGGCGCGCGGAAACTGCAGGATTTCCTGGTGGACCGCAAAGTGCCACGGGCTGAACGGGATATGGTCCCGCTCGTGGTCGACGGACGGGATCGCATCGTGTGGGTCGTGGGGCAGGCGGTGGCGGAGGAGTTTCGGGTCACGGACCCCTCGCGAGGCGTGATACTCTTGAAAGTCAGGCATTTAGGAGGCGCAGGTTGAACTCGACCCTCAAGAGCTTGCTGTTCTGGATGGTCCTCATCGTGGTGGGGGTCCTCATCTGGCAGTTCTCGACCACCTTCCAGCGTAGCGAGAACCAGATCGCTTTCTCGCAGTTCCTGAAGAGCGTCGAGCAGGGTGAAGTCCAGTCGGTCACGATTACCGGCAGCGAGATCACCGGCCAGTTGTCGACCTCCGCGGGCGGCGACGGCAACGGCAAGTTCCGCACCTACGCGCCGAGCCAGTACGAGGGGCTCGCCAACAAGCTCGAAGATCGCCACGTCAGCATCACCGCCAAGCCGGAAACCACAAGTCCGTGGGCGACGCTGCTGTACTCGTGGGCCCCGATTCTGCTGATGATTGGCTTCTGGCTCTTCATCATGCGGCAGATGCAGAGCGGCGGGAACAAGGCTCTCTCGTTCGGCAAGAGTCGCGCGAAGCTCTCCTCGTCTTCGCAGAAGAAAGTCACGTTCAAAGACGTCTCCGGCGTCGACGAGGCAAAGGAGGAACTCCAGGAAATCATCGAGTTCCTCAAGGAGCCGCAGAAGTTCCAGAAGCTGGGCGGCCGGATTCCCAAGGGCGTCCTGCTGATGGGTTCACCCGGAACCGGCAAGACGCTCCTGGCGCGCGCCGTCGCCGGCGAGGCCAACGTTCCGTTCTTCTCGATCAGCGGTTCTGACTTCGTCGAGATGTTCGTCGGGGTCGGTGCGTCACGCGTGCGTGATCTCTTCGAACAGGGCAAGAAGAATGCTCCCTGCATCGTCTTTATCGACGAGATCGATGCGGTCGGCCGGCATCGCGGCGCCGGGCTCGGCGGCGGCCACGACGAGCGCGAGCAGACGCTGAACCAGCTGCTCGTCGAGATGGACGGCTTCGAATCGAACGAAGGCGTCATCCTGGTGGCAGCCACCAACCGTCCCGATGTCCTCGATCCGGCGCTGCTCAGGCCCGGCCGCTTCGACCGCCGCATCGTCGTCAATCGTCCGGACGTCAAGGGGCGCGAGGGCATCTTCGCGGTCCACACCAAGAAGATTCCGCTCGCCGACGACGTGAACATCCACGTGCTGGCGCGCGGCACCGCCGGCTTCTCTGGGGCCGACATCGCCAACCTGGTGAACGAGGCCGCGCTCAACGCGGCGCGCTTCAACCAGAAGGTCGTGCGGATGTTCGACTTCGAGTTCGCCAAGGACAAGGTGATGATGGGATCGGAGCGCCGCTCCATGATCATCTCCGAGGCGGAGAAGAAGGTCACCGCGATTCACGAGGCCGGCCACGCGCTGCTGGCGGTGGTGCTGCCGCACGCCGACCCGATCCACAAGGTCACGATCATCCCGCGCGGCATGGCGCTCGGCGTGACGATGCAGCTGCCGGAAGGCGACAAGTTCAACTACACGCGCGACTACCTCAACGATCAGATCGCGATCCTGCTCGGAGGCCGGCTTGCCGAGGAGCTGACCAACGGCGGCATGACGACCGGCGCCGGCAATGACCTGGAGCGTTCGACCGAACTCGCCCGCAAGATGGTCTGCGAGTGGGGGATGAGCGACTTCATGGGCCCGATCACCTTCGGCAAGAAGGAAGAGCAGATCTTCCTCGGCCGCGAGATCGCGCAGCACCAGGACTACAGCGAAGACACCGCGATCCGCATCGACCAGGAACTCAAGCGCATCGTGACGACGAACTACGACCGCTCGAAGGTGCTGCTCGCGCAGCACCGCGTCGCGCTCGACAAGATCGCCGAGGAACTGCTCGCGCGTGAGGTGCTCGACGCCGACCAGGTTCGCCGCATCGTCGCCGGTGAGGCGCTCGAGCCGCTGAAGACCACCAACGCGACCACCCCCCAGGCGTCCGACGACGGCACCCGCAAGCTGGCCAAGGATCGGCCGTCGATCGTCGCCCCGATGCCGCCGCGGCCGCTCACGCAGGAGTAATTGGGCGATCGGGTGATCCGGTGATTTCGTGATCTGGTGATCGATCACCCGATCCTCAGATCACCCGATGATCCCGCGCCGCTCTTACACCGTCCCCCTTCCTTCCAGGGAACCGCTCCATCTGGGCGCGCGTACGCTCGTGATGGGCATTCTCAACGTCACGCCTGATTCGTTCGCGGACGGCGGCCGGCATCTCGAGCCGGATGCGGCCGTCGAGGCCGGGGTGCTGATGGTGGACGAGGGGGCCGACATCCTCGACGTCGGCGGCGAGTCGACGCGGCCAGGCGCGGTGCCGGTCGGCGAAGAGGAAGAGCTGCGGCGCGTGCTTCCGGTCGTCGAACGGCTGGCGCGGCGCGTCACCGTGCCGATCTCGATCGACACCTACAAGGCGCGCGTCGCGCGCGAGGCGGTCGCGGCGGGGGCGGTCATCATCAACGACATCAGCGGTCTGCAGTACGAGCCCTCGCTTGGTGGCGTCGCCGCGGACACCGGTGCCGCGCTGGTCCTCATGCACACGCGCGGACGGTCGCACGACATGTACGAGCGTGCGGTCTACGAAGACGCCATCGCGGACGTGCGCACGGAGCTGACCGCGGCGATCGACCGCGCCGAACGCGCCGGCGTCCGCCGCGAAGCCATCCTGCTCGACCCGGGCGTCGGGTTCGGCAAACGCGCCGAGCATAGTTTCGCCGTGATCGCGCGGCTGGACGCGCTGGCGCTGCTCGGGCGGCCGATTCTCTCGGGCCCGTCGCGCAAGTCGTTCTTCAAGACGGCCATCGGCGAACGGCCGCCCGTCGGCCGCGATTGGGCGACCGCCGCCGCGGTGACCGCCAGCGTCCTGGCCGGCGCGCACATCGTCCGCGTCCACAACGTACCGGCGATGATCGACGTGGTACGCGTCGCCGACCGCGTGTGCGCCGAGCGGTGAGCCAGGACGCGGGATCGCCGCTCTCCCGCCGGTCTTCGCCGCAGACGCGATAAGCTACGGGCGGGATGTCCGACTACCTGCAGAACCTGCTGCGGCGGCCGCCCGTCGGCTGGTGGGACGTGCTGGACATTCTGGCCGTCTCGATCCTGATCTACGAGGCGCTGAAACTGATCCGCGGCACACGCGCCGTGCAGATGGCGGTCGGCTCGATGCTGGTCGTCGGCCTGTTCTACGTCTCGCAGCTGGCTCCGCTGCAGACGCTCAACTGGCTCATTCGCAACGCGCTCGTCTACGTGGCGTTCGCCGCGATCGTCATCTTCCAGTCCGACATCCGCCGCGCCCTCGCCCACCTGGGCCGGGCGCCGTTCTTCCGGTATCTCACGCGATCGCAGCCGAGCGATGAGACGATCGAGGAGGTGGTCGTCGCGGCGACGATGCTGTCGCAGCAAAGGGTCGGCGCGATCGTCGCGCTCGAGCGCGAGATCGGGCTGCGCAACTATATCGAGAGCGGCATTCCGCTCGACGCGACACTGACGTACGATCTGCTGCTGACAATCTTCAAGCCCGGTTCGCCGCTGCATGACGGCGCCGTCATCCTGCAGGAGGGCCGGGTTGCGGCGGCAGCGTGCTTCCTGCCGCTGACCGTGAACCCGCGACTCAGCCGCGAGCTCGGGACGCGCCATCGCGCGGCGATCGGCCTGACCGAGGAGAGCGACGCGGTCGCGGTGGTGGTGTCGGAGGAGACCGGGACGATCTCGATTGCCCTCGACGGCCAGATCGAGCGCGGGCTGTCAGGCGAGCAGCTGCGCGAGCGGCTTCGCCGCCTGATTCAGGGGCGCCGACGCTGATGCGCTACCACCCGTTCCACAACCTCGGCCTGAAGGTGCTGGCGCTCGCCTTGTCGGTCCTGTTGTGGCTCACCGTCGCCGGCGAACACCTGGTCGAGCGCAGCCTCCGGGTGCCGCTCGAGTTCCGCAACGTGCCGGAGGCGCTCGAGATCGTCGGCAACACGCCCGACACCGTGGACGTGCGTCTGCGCGGCTCGTCGGCTCTCCTGAGCCGCATGCAGCCCGGCGAGATCGTGGCGGTGCTCGACCTCGCCGGCGCGCGGTCGGGATCGCGTCTGTTCCACATCCGCGCCGACGAAGTGCGGGCGCCGTTCGGCGTCGAGGTTGCGCAGGTGATCCCTTCGACGCTCGCGCTCGATCTCGAGAAATCGGCGCGGCGGCGCGTGCCGGTGGTGGCGGCGACCGAAGGCGATCCGGCCCCCGGCTATGTCATCGGCCGCGTCAACTCCGAGCCGGCGACGGTCGAAATCGTCGGGCCCGAAACACGGGTGCGGCAGGTGGCGGAGGCCACCACCGAACCGGTTCCAGTCAAGGACGCGAAGGCGCGCGTGCTCGACGCGGTCGCGATCGGGGTCGTCGACACGTCGGTCAGGCTGGTCCAGCCCCAGAATGCGCAGGTCACCGTCGAAGTCTGGCCGGCGCCGGTCGAGCGGCAGGTCGAGGCGGTTCCGGTTCGTTATCGGGGCCTGGCAGCGGGTCTGGCGGCGCAGGTGGCGCCGAAGTTCGTGCGCGTGTCGATCCGCGGTGCGCAGGCGGCGCTCGACACGCTGCAGCCCGATGGCGTCGTGGCGTACGTGGACCTTGCCGGGCTCGGAGCCGGCCGGTACAATTTACGGGTCCAGGTCGACCCTGCCGAACGGTTCGGCGTGGTGGCCATCGATCCATCGGTCCTGTCAGTCACAGTCAAATAAATGGCGAAGCTTTTCGGCACGGACGGCGTTCGCGGCAGAGCCGGGGATCCGCCGCTCGATCATGAGACCGTCGCGCGTCTTGGCGCGGCGCTGGTGCGGGCGCTTGCGGGCGATCGGCGGCAGCCGCTGCGCTTCGTCATCGGCCGCGACACCCGCGAGTCGGGCGAGTGGATCGAGCGCGAGCTGGGCCGGGGCATTCATGCCGAAGGCGCCGCGGTGCATACCGCCGGCGTGATTCCGACGCCGGCCATCGCCTACATCACGCCCGCCGCCGGCTTCGACGCCGGCCTCGTGATCAGCGCCTCGCACAATCCCTTCGAAGACAACGGCATCAAGGTGTTCTCCGGCGCCGGCGAGAAGTTCACCGAGACCCTCGAGCAGCACGTCGAGTCGATCATGGCGGATCGGTCATGGACGGTGCCGGACGGCTCGCTGGCCCCGGTCGAGCCGATCGAGGTCATCGAGCGGTATACCGCGCATCTGCGCGCGGCGTTGCCCGAGCAGGATGGCGCTGCCCCGTTCCGCCTGGCCATCGACTGCGCGAACGGCGCGACGACGACAGTGGCGCCGCAGTTGCTCAGGGATCTGGGCTTCGACGTCACGGTGATCGGCAACGAACCCAATGGCCGCAACATCAATCTCGATTGCGGGTCGACGCACCCCGGCCGGCTGGCCCAGCTGGTGCGTGAGGGTGCCTACCGGATGGGCGTCGCGTTCGACGGCGACGGCGACCGGGCGATCTTCGTCGATCATCACGGCACCGTCGTCGACGGCGACGCCGTGATGCTGCTCGCCGCGCGGCACATGCAGTCGCAGGGGCGGCTCGAGGGGGACGCCGTCGTCGCTACCGTGATGAGCAACATCGGTCTCGAGCTGGCGCTGCGGGAGTCCGGCATCGAGTTGGTCCGCTGCCCGGTCGGCGACAAGTATGTAATGGAGGAGATGCTGAAACGAGGGATCTCCATCGGCGGCGAACAGTCGGGGCACATCATCTTCTCCAGCCATCTCTTCACTGGCGACGGTATCGCCACCGCCCTCCACGTGCTGCGCGTGATGCGCGACAGCGGCCGCGAGCTCGCTGAGCTCGCCGCGCAACTGGTCACCTATCCGCAGGTGCTGGTCAACGTGCGCGTCAAGGAGCGACAGGATCTGAAAACGGTGCCTGCGGTTGCGGCGGTGATCGACCGCGTCGAGCAGCGGCTCGCCGGACAGGGTCGCCTGCTGGTGCGGTACTCGGGCACGGAGCCGCTGCTCCGGGTGATGCTCGAAGGCAAGGACCAGCACGAAATCCGAGGCTGGGCCGACGAAATCGCCGAGGCCGTCAGGCGGCACTTGGGATGATGTGGAAATGTGAAGATGTGGAAATGTGAAGATGTAGACATTTCCACATTTCCACACTTCCACATTTCCACTCAGCCCATGCCTCGCCTGTCGGTCAACGTCAACAAGGTGGCGACGCTGCGCAACTCGCGCGGCGGATCCAGCCCCTCGGTGGTCGAAGCCGTGGGGGTCTGCCTCGACGCCGGCGCGACCGGCATCACCGTGCATCCGCGCGCGGATGAGCGCCACATCCGTAGCCGCGACGTGCATGAGATCGTCGCCTTCCTCGAGAAGCGGGCGCTCGGCCGGGGCGGCGTCGAATTCAACATCGAAGGCGATCCGCGCCCGGGCCTGCTCGAGATGGTGCGCGAGGTGCGTCCTGACCAGTGCACACTGGTACCGGTCATCGCAGGCGAAATCACCAGCCAGGCTGGCTGGCCCGCCGAGACGTCGCCGGACGCCCTGCGCGCCACCGTGGCGGATCTGCAGGCCCGCGGAATCCGGGTCAGCCTGTTCGTCGATGCGGATGCCGAGGCGGTGCGCTGGGCCGCGTCGATGGGGGCGGCGCGCGTCGAGTTCTTCACCGAGCCGTTTGCCAACGCCTTCCGGCAGGGTCGCGACGCGGCCGAGCGGAGTTTCCGGCGCTATGCCGATGCCGCCGAGCTCGCCCATGCCCTCGGCCTCGGTATCAACGCCGGTCACGATCTCGATCTCGACAACCTCGCCCTGTTCCGGGCGCTGCCGCACCTCGATGAAGTGTCGATCGGACACGCGCTGATCTCGCACGCGCTCTATGTCGGCCTCGCTCGCGCGGTGCGCGACTATCTCTCGGCCTGCGGTGCCAGGTCGTACCGCGGGAGTCCTTCCTGAAGCGGCGTCGCGGCTTCGCCGCCGTTGAGATTGACGGGACAATCGATACCACGCGCGGCTGAGCCTTGCTGACGGGAAAAACGTTATGATCGTGGTCCTCCGTGTCCAAGGACTCCGTCATCGTTGGCATCGCGGGCGTCTTCTTCGGGCTGCTGGTCGGATGGATCATCGGATCGCAGCAGGGAACGGCTCGATCCGCACCCGTCACCTCCGCGCCGCCGGTCGCCCAGGCCCAGGCCAGCGCACAGCCGCAGGCGGCCAGCCTCGACGAGGCGCGCGCGACAGCGCTGAAGCAGACCGCGCAGCAGAGTCCGGCCGATGTGACGTCGCGCGTCGAGCTCGGCAACATGTATTTCGACGCCGGCCGGTATCCCGAGGCGGCGGACTGGTATCAACAGGCGTTGCGGATCAACCCGCGCGACGCCAACGTCAGCACCGATCTTGGGATCGCCTACTACTACATGAACGATCCCGACAAGGCGCTGGCGCAATTCGACACGTCGCTGAAGATCGATCCGAAGCACGCGAAGACGTTGATGAACATCGGCATCGTGCGCGCGTTCGGGAAGCAGGATCTGAAGGGCGCGTCCGAGGTCTGGCAGCGGATCCTCGACGTGGCGCCGGCCTCGGAGGAGGCGCGCGCCGCGCGCCAGGCGCTCGACGGAATCCGTTCGGCGCATCCGGAGCTCGGGGCCGGCAAGCCGCCGGGGACGCCGTGATTGTCCTCGCGCTGCGTTTCCTGATCGTGGCGCTCATCGCCCGCAGCCTTCTCAAGCTCGCGCGGGGTATCGCCGAAGGCTGGCGCGGGCCCGCCGCTCCGCGGACGCCTCAGGGGATGGCGCTCGTGCGCGATCCGGTCTGCGGCACCTACGTGGTGCCGGCGACGGCGCTCAGCAGCGGTATCGGCGCGCAGGCCAGGTTCTTCTGTTCCGAGAACTGCCGCCGCGCCTACACGCTCAAGCTCGCGCAATGACCGAACAGGCGCTTCGCGACGACATCGTCGAAGTGGGCCGGCGCCTCTACGCGCGCGGTTACACCGCCTCGAACGACGGCAACATCAGCGTGCGGCTCGACGCCGGCCGGCTGCTGATGACCCCGAAAAGCGTCTGCAAGGGTTTCATGACGGCCGCGATGATGGTCGTCACCGACCTCGACGGGAAGAAGATCGCGGGGGATCGCGATCCTTCTTCGGAGATGCAGATGCACCTCGAGGTCTACCGGCAGCGTCCGGATGCCCGGGCCGTCGTCCACGCCCATCCGCCGATCGCGACCGGGTTCGCGGTGGCGGGCATCCCGCTCGATCGCGCCGTGCTGGCCGAAGTGATCACCACGCTCGGGAGCGTGCCGATCGCCGACTATGCCACGCCGTCGACGAAGGAGCTGCCCGAGGCGGTCCGCAAGTACGTGAGGGCCCACGACGGCATGCTGCTGGCGAACCACGGCGCCCTGACGATTGGCGCGGACCTGTTCGCCGCGTATTACAAGATGGAAACGATCGAGCACTTCGCCAAGATCAGTCTGGTGGCGCGGCTGCTCGGGGGGGAACGGCTGCTGTCGCGGCAGGAAGTCGATCGCCTGCAGGGGCTGCGCGGCCGCTACGGCATCGCTTCGCCGGCGCCGATCTGTCCACCCGATGCCGTCGCCGCGATTCTCGGCGACCCGGCGAATTGCCAGACCGTGTTCGCGCCCGGGAGCGAGGGCGCCCGGCAGGTCCCCGATCAGCAGGAAATTCGGCTAACATACGGCGAGCTGACGGCGCTCATCGAGGCGGCCGTCAGAGAGTTGAAATAACCGGCCACGCCCGGGATTTCCCCCGGATGTCCGTGTCCGGCACGTTCGGCATCGAGGAGACGTCAATGGGTGAAGCGCTAGGGATGGTCGAAACCAAGGGGCTCGTCGCGATGATCGAAGCGGCGGACGCGATGGTCAAGGCCGCCAAGGTCACGCTCGTCGGCTGGGAGAAGATCGGCGCCGGCTACGTGACCGCGATCGTTCGTGGCGACGTGGCCGCGGTGAAGGCGGCGACCGATGCCGGAGCGGCCGCCGCCCGCCGGGTCGGCGAACTCGTGTCCGTCCATGTCATTCCGCGGCCGCACGCCAACCTCGAGGACGTGCTGCCGATCGGCAAGGCTTCCGCGGCGAAGTAATGACGATTGCGAGGCGCATCGCGAGGTACGGGGGGGCGACGCCCCCCGTCCAGGAATGATTCTCGCCAAGATCGTCGGCACCGTGGTCGCCACCCGGAAGGACGAGCGGCTCGTCAGCAACAAGCTGCTCGTCGCCCGCCCGATCGATCCCGCCGGCAAGGCCGACGGCAACTATCTCGTCGCGGTCGATACGGTCGACGCCGGCGTCGGCGAGACGGTGCTGATCGTCAGCGGCAGTTCGGCGCGGATGGCGTCAGGCCTGAAGGACTGCCCGGTCGACGCGGCCATCGTCGGCATCGTCGACACCGTGCAGGTGAGCGAGTAGCGAGGCCCGATGCAGCTGGCGCGGGTGCTCGGACAGGTCGTGGCGACGATCAAGGACGCGAACCTCACCGGGATGAAGCTCCTGGTCCTGCAGCCGCTCTCGGCCGCGGGCGAGCCGGCGGGCCGCACGCTCGTCGCACTCGATTCGGTTGGCGCCGGCGCCGGCGAGCACGTCTTCTTCGTCAGGGGCCGCGAGGCCGCGTTTCCTTTCTATCCGGTGGAACCGCCGACCGATGCCTCGATCGTCGGCATCGTCGATCACTGGGACGTCGAGTAATGCAGATCGCGCGCGTCGTCGGGACGGTCGTCGCCACGCAGAAGAATCGCAAGCTGGAAGGAGCGAAACTGCTCCTCGTACAGCCGTTGGCGCTCGACGGCCAGCCGAAAGGGACGACGTTCATAGCGATCGACTCCGTCGGCGCCGGGGTCGGCGAGAAGGTGCTTGTCGTGATCGAAGGGAAGGCCGCCGGCGAGGCGCTCGGCCGAAAAGGAGCCGCCGTCGACGCGGCGATCATTGGCATCGTCGACGCGGTCGAGGTGACGGCGTGAACGAAGACGCCGTCCGTCAGTTCGTCCGCGAGACGATTGCGCGTCTCGACGCCCGCGCCGCGCAGCCGGCGGCCGCCGGCGCGGGCCTGGTCGACCCGGCGTCGCTTGCCAGCAACTTCAAGTACAGCCTCGCGCCGTCCGCCGACGGCTCGTGCATAATCGAGCCGAGCGTCCGCTGCACTCACTGCGGCTATTGCCTGTCGCACGGGCACTGACCCGTGGCCCGGGTTCTTCTCACCAGGCGCGTACCCTCGTCGGTGCTCGTCGAACTGCAAGCGCAGCACGAGCTCGACGTCTGGCCTGGTGACGACCCGATACCACGCCAGGAGCTCCTGACGCGGATCGCCGGCGCGGACGCGCTGATCTGCGTCCTGACCGATCGGATCGACGACGACCTGCTCGATGCCGGATCGCGGCTGAAGATCGTGGCGAACATCGCCGTCGGCTACGACAACATCGACCTGCCGGCCGTCCGCCGCCACGGAATCATCGCCACCAATACGCCCGACGTGCTGACCGACTCGACGGCCGACCTGACCTGGGCGCTGATCCTCGGCGTCACTCGCCGGGCGGCGGAGGGCGATCGGTTGATTCGGGCTGGCGGCTGGAAGGGCTGGACGTTCGACTTCATGCTCGGCACGGAGTTGCGCGGCAAGCAACTCGGCATCATCGGCGCCGGCCGCATCGGTCGCGCGGTGGCGGCGAAGGCGTCCGCGTTCGGGATGAACGTGGTCTTCGCGCGCCGCGACGGCACGCCAGCGCGCGGACCCGACGATCGGACCATCGACGAGATCCTGATCTCCTCCGACGTCGTCTCGCTGCACGTCCCCGGCTCGCCGGCCAATCGCCACCTCATCGACCGCAAGGCCCTGGCGCGGATGAAACGGTCGGCATTCCTCGTCAACACCGCCCGCGGCAGCGTTGTCGACGAGGACGCGCTGGTCTGGGCGCTCAACGAGCGGCTCATCGCCGGCGCCGCGCTCGACGTATTCGCGAACGAGCCGTCGGTGCACCAGGGACTGCTGAAATTCGAGAACGTTTTTCTCGTGCCCCACCTTGGCAGCGCGACGCGAGAGACGCGGACCGCGATGGCGGCGCTCGCCGTGCGCAACGTCCTCGCCGTGCTCGGCGGCGAGGCTCCGGTGACGCCTATTCTGTGAGCGAGCGAGCGCCCGTCAACACGGTCATGCGGCGCTTGGCGCGCGCGATTGCCGGTCTCGAGGCACCCGCCGTCGAGAAGATCGCGGCAGATCAGCACGACGACGCCTTCCACGTACTGATCGCGACGATGCTGTCGGCACAGACGAAGGACGCCGTGACGGCGTCAGCCTCGGAGCGGCTCTTTCGGGTCGCCCGGACGCCGGCGGCAATGGCGGCGCTCACGCAGGCGAAGATCAGGAAACTGATCTACCCGGTCAGCTTCTACCGCACCAAGGCCGTGCACGTGAAGGAGGCATGCCGGCAGCTCGTCGATCGTTACGCCGGCGCCGTGCCGGTGACGATGGAGGACCTGCTGACGCTGCCGGGCGTGGGCCGCAAGACCGCCAACCTGGTGCTCATCCTGGCGCACCGAAGCCCTGACAACATCTGCGTCGACACACACGTGCACCGCATCTCGAACCGCCTCGGCTGGATTCGCACGAAGACGCCGGACGAGACCGAGCAGGCGCTGTATCGCGTGGTTGCCCGTCGATGGTGGCCGGTCGTCAACCTGTACCTCGTGACGTGGGGCCAGAACGTCTGCCGCCCGGTGTATCCTCTCTGCCCGCGGTGTGTGCTTGCGGATCTGTGTCCCAGGATTGGCGTGACAAGGGTGGGGAAGCGGGCGGACGCCGGGAGGCGGAGGACGGAGGACGGACGATGAACAGGCTTGCAGCGGCGTTACTGGTAGTCGTGGCGTGTTCGCTGCACGGTGAGGCGCAGCAGAAGTCACCTGGGGCTGGACCGATCATCGTGCTCGAGACGGCGAAGGGGACGATCGAGATCGAGACCTATCCCGAGGAAGCGCCGAAGACGGTGGCGCGCGTCATCGCGCTGGTGAAGAAGAATTTCTACAACGGCCAGCGCTTTCACCGCGCCGAGCCGAACTTCCTCGTCCAGGTGGGCGATCCGGTGAGCCGCGACGTGAGCCGCGACGCGTCATGGGGCCGTCAGGGGACTGGCACGCCGATCGGCGTCGCCGAGATCACGAAGAAGCGTCGGAACCTCGCCGGAGCCGTCGCGATGGCGCATCCCGGTACGGACGCGACCACCGCCGACAGCCAGTTCTACATCCTCCGCCGCGCCGCCCCTGAGCTCGACGGCAAGTACACCGTCTTCGGCCACGTCCTCACGGGCGCCGAGGTCGTGGCGAAGCTGCAGCGCGGCGACATCCTCAAACGAGCCTTTGTGAAGGAGTAGGGAGCGTCCTGACCAGTCCTCTGAGGTCCGGATAGCGGTCGACGAATGCCTCCGGATACTCGCCGTCGAGGGGCTGTCCGAGTCGGCTCCTGATAGTTGCGGCGTTGGCCACCGATTTCGCCGAGAAGTGGTTGTTCGCGTAGACGTAGGTCTTCTTCGCCTCTCGCGAGGCCTGCTCGACCTCGTCGACGATCGGATCCAGCTCCGGGGTTGAATACAGGTAGTCGTAACGGTCTTCGGACTTGTCGTGTGTCCACCATTGCGCGGCGTTGCGGCCGTGGAGCCGCATGTAGTACAGCGTCTTGACGTTCGCCCGGCGGTCCTGCCGGATCGAGTCGCGGAACCTCGGCTCGTCGATCTGGACGAGCGCGGCGCCGTGCGTCGCGAGGATCTGCATGACCTCGACGGGATCCTCGCTGAAGCTGCGGTGTCGCAGCTCGACGGCGACCGGGTACTCGCGGAAGGCGCGCAGCAGCCATTCGAGATAGCCGCGCGACGATGGCTCGTTCCTGAAACTGGCGGGAAACTGCGCCAGCAGCGCCCCGAGCTTGCCGGCGGCGACGAGCGGATCGATGGCGGCACGAAACCCATCGACGTCCGTGCGATCGAGATCGGCCGGGTCGCGTCCGGTCGCCGCGAGGAACATCTCGGGATGCGTGAATTTCTGGTAGAGCTTGAGCGAGAAGTCGAACCGCGCCGGCGTGCGTCGCGCCCAGGCGGCCGTCGTCGCCGCCGACGGGACGCGGTAGAAGCTGGAGTTCACCTCGACGGTGTCGAAATGCTCCGCGTAGAACGCCAGCTCGTCGAACGCTTTCTTCCGGTCCGCGGGATAGAAGATTCGGTTCCAGGTGCCCACGCCGCCCGGGTAGCTCCAGCCGGACGTGCCGATCCGGATCTCGCTCATTTCGCGAAGGCTTTCTTGTCGAAGCCGAACGTCGCCGTCGTGCCGCGGATCAGGATCGGCCGTCTGATCAGGTTGGGGTTCTCGAGCATCAGGTCGATCGCTTCCTTCTTCGACCGTGGCAGCGGCCGGTTCTTGAAGACGGGGCTGCGCGTGCTGACGAAATCCAGAAACCGGGCCGCGTCGATGTGCCGCTCCAGAAAGGCGCGATCCGGCGGCGTCTTGTTGATGTCGACTTGCTCGACCGCGATACCCTGCGCATCCAGGAAACTCCTGGCGTTCTTGCAGGTCGTTCAGGTGGGCTTGGTGTAGAAAACAGGCTTGGCCATCCCCACATTGTAAAATAGCGAGTTCGAACCAGGCGGGCGAGCCGGCCATGCTGACCATCAACGAGATTTTTCATTCGATTCAGGGGGAGTCCACCCACAGCGGACGGCCCTGCGTCTTCGTGCGCTTGACCGCCTGCGACCTGCGCTGCTCGTGGTGCGATACGCCGTATGCGTTCACCGAGGGGCGCAGGATGACCGTGGAGGACGTGGTCTCGCAGGTCCGCGACTACGGTTGCGATCTGGTCGAGCTGACCGGCGGCGAGCCGCTGCTCCAGAAGGACGTCTATCCGTTGATGCAGCGGCTGCTCGACGAGGGTAAGACGGTCATGGTCGAGACCGGCGGTCACATCGACGCGGGCGCCGTCCCCGAGGCGGTGATTCGCGTCATCGACGTGAAGTGTCCGGGCAGCGGCGAAGCCGAACGGAACTGCTGGGCGAATCTCGCCGGACTGCGTCCGGCCGACGAAGTGAAATTCGTCGTCGGGGACCGCGCCGACTACGAGTACGCCCGCGACATCATCGGACGCCATCGACTGGACGCGGCGTGCGCGGCGGTGCTGCTGTCGCCGGTGCACGGCGTGCTGCACCCGAGGCAGCTGGCCGAGTGGGTGCTCGCCGATCGGCTGCAGGTGCGCGTGCAGCTGCAGATTCACAAATACATCTGGAGTCCCGAGACGCGTGGCGTCTGACGCACCTGCAAGCGGGCGGCGGGCGGTGCTCCTCCTGAGCGGCGGCCTCGACTCCTACACCGCCGGCGCGATCGCCCGCGCCGACGGCTACGAGTTGTACGCGTTGAGCGTCCGCTACGGCCAGGTGCACGCGCGGGAGATCGACGCGGCGCGGCGCGTCGGGCGCGCCCTCGGCGTCGCACGGCACCTCGAGCTGGAAGTACCGCTGTCGACATTCGGCGGGTCGGCGCTCGTCGGCGACGGCGACATCCCGAAGGATCGCCCGCTGGACGCGGCCGTCATTCCCTCGACCTACGTGCCGGCCCGCAATACCGTGTTTCTATCGCTGGCGATGGCGTGGGCGGAAGTGTTGAACGCCGAGGCTATCGTCATCGGCGTCAACGCGCTCGATTACTCCGGCTATCCCGATTGCCGCCCCGAGTATCTCCGCGCCTTCGAGCGGGTCGCGGCGCTGGCCACGCGCGCCGGCGTCGAGGGGCGACCGTTGCGCATCCTGGCGCCGCTCCTCGAGATGGGCAAGGTCGACATCATCCGCCGCGGACTGTCTCTGGGCGTCGACTACGGCCTGACGTTGAGCTGCTACGATCCGTCGCCGGACGGCCGCTCCTGCGGCCATTGCGACAGCTGCCGGCTGCGATCGAAGGGGTTTGCCGAGGCAGGGATCGCAGACCCGGCAGACGCCATATAATCGCCGCATCACGCCGGATCTCTCCATCATCCTGGTCAACTGGAATGCCTGCGAGATGACCGCGGCGGCGCTGGTGTCGATCGCCGCGCACGGCAACGGCCTCTCGTACGAGACCTTCGTCGTCGACAACGGGACCACGCGCGACGCGAGCGTCACGGAGCTGCCGCGGCGGTTTCCCTGGGTGCACTTCATCGGCAATCCTCGGAACATGGGATTCACGGTGGCCAACAACCAGGGGATCGCGCGCGCCGCCGGCCGCTACGTACTGCTGCTCAACAACGACACGATTCAAATCGAGAACGCGCTGAAAGCGGCGGTCGACTACATGGACGCCCACGCCGACGTCGGCGCGCTCGGGATCCTCCACCGGAACGTGGACGACACCCAGTCGCCGCAGGCGTCCGCGTACTGGTTTCCCGTGCCATGGAAGGAATTGCTGGCGTTGGCAGGCCTGCGCGCAGACGCCGCCGACGGCGCTCCGGCGGCGATCGATCGGGAAGCGGACGTCGACTGGGTGTGCGGCAGCTTTCTGCTGATGCGCCGCGCCTGCCTCGACGCGTTTGGCCCCCTCGACGAGCGTTTTTTCATCTACGACGAAGACATCGACTGGTGCCGGCGGGCGCGCGACGCCGGCTGGAAGGTGCGGTTCTGGCCGGGCGCCGCGATGCTGCACGTCGGCGCCGCGGCCAAGCCGTTCATGGCCGACAAGACCTTCATCCACTTCCGCAGCCACCTGACGTACTTGCGGAAGCATCATGGCAGGCTGCCGGCACTGCTCTACTACCTCCTCATGGTCGGACGCCTCAGTTTGGCGACCGCCATGCAGGTGCTGAAATGGATGGTCGGCGCGGCGTCGTTCGCGCAGGTGCGGGAGCGATCGAGGCGGCAGGTGCAGTTCACCCTGCTCCGGCATGGACGAATCGGAGGATAGATGAGCATCCTGGTGACAGGAGCGGCGGGTTTCATCGGGTCGCATGTCGCCGAGGACCTCGTGCGGCGCGGCCGGGAGGTCGTCGCGCTCGACGATCTCTCGGGCGGTTTCACCGCCAACCTCCCCGTCGGCGCGATCTTCTACGAGGGGTCGGTGCTCGACACGGCGCTGCTGGCCCGAATCTTCGCCGAGCATCGCATCACGCACGTGTTCCATCTCGCGGCCTACGCCGCCGAGGGGCTCAGTCACTTCATCCGCCGTTTCAACTACACCAACAACGTCGTCGGATCTATGAACGTGCTGAACGAGGCGGTGCGGGCGCAGGTCGACTGCTTCGTCTTCACCAGCTCGATCGCGGTCTACGGCGCCGCGCAGACGCCCATGCACGAAGCGCTGGCGCCGCACCCGGAAGACCCCTACGGCATTGCCAAGTACGCCGTCGAGCTCGACCTGGCGGCGGCCCGCCGCATGTTCGGACTGAACTTCATCGTCTTTCGCCCGCACAACGTCTACGGCGAGCGCCAGCACATCGGAGATCGCTACCGCAACGTCATCGGCATCTTCATGAACCAGTTGATGCGGGGCGAGCCGATGTCGATCTTCGGCGACGGCACGCAGACGCGCGCCTTCAGCTACATCGGCGACGTCGCCCCCCTGATCGCGCGCTCGATCGACATGCCCGCCGCCTTCAACGAGGTGTTCAACGTGGGCGCCGACGAGCCGACCACGGTGAACGACCTGGCCAGGCTCGTCGCGAGTGCCATGGGCAAGCCGGTCTCGATCAGGCATCTCGAGGCACGCAGCGAGGTCCAGGACGCCGTCGCGGATCACGGCAAGGTGGCGCGCGTCTTCGATTACCGGGCGACGTGGTCGATCGAGCGAGGACTGCACCGGATGGCCGCCTGGGCGCTGCAGACCGGGCCCCGCGCGCCAAGCCGCCGCTCCGATATCGAGGTCTCGAAGAACCTGCCGGCGAGCTGGACGTGATGACCGAGCGCCTCTACTACGACGATCCTTCCCTGCGTGTCTTCGATGCCACGGTCGTCGATCGGACGACGCACGGCGGCAAGGCGGCGGTGGTCCTCGATCGGACCGCCTTCTATCCCACCTCCGGCGGACAGCCGTTCGACGTCGGCACGCTGTCCGGGGTCCGGGTGCTCGACGTCGTCGAGGCCGAGGACGGGCGCCTTCTGCACGTGGTCGATCGGCTGCCCGGGGAGGATCGGGTTCGCGGCGAGATCGATTGGGACCGTCGCTTCGATCACATGCAGCAACACACCGGCCAGCACGTGCTGTCGGCTGCCTTCGATCGGCTGCTCGCGGCGCGCACGGAGAGCTTTCACCTCGGCGTCGAGTACTCGACGATCGACCTCGCCCGGGAACTGAGCGCCGCCGAGGTGGCGACGGCCGAACGCGAGGCCAACCGGATCGTCTGGGAGGACCGGACCGTGGCGATTCGCTATGCTTCGGCCGCGGACACGCCGACGCTCGGACTTCGCAAGGAATCGAAGCGCGAAGGCACGCTGCGGTTGATCGACGTCGAAGACTTCGATCTCTCCGCATGCGGCGGCACGCACGTGTCGCGAACGGGCGTGATCGGGATGATTGCCGTGTCGGCGCTCGAGCGGTTCCGTGGCGGCCTGCGAGTCACGTTCCTGTGCGGCGGTCGGGCGCTCAGCGGGTTTGGCGCGCTGCGCGACGCGGTCGCTGGCAGCGTGCGCGCGCTGTCGGTGCTGCCGCCGGAGCTGCCGTCGGCAATCGAACGGCTGCAGGCGGACGCGAAGGATCAGCGGCGCCAGATCAAGGATCTGCAGACCAGACTGGCGGCGCACGAAGCGGACGAGCTGGCGGCGATCGCGGTCAGCGCCGGATCGCTGCAGGTCGTTGCGGCGGCGCTGCCGGGATGGGACGCCGCAGCGCTGAAGACGATCGCCGCCCGCATCGCCGAACGGCCCGGCCACGTCGCTGTGCTCGTCGGCGACCCGCCGGCGTCGCCAATCGTGGTGGCGCGCGCCTCCGACGTCGCGGTGGACTCGGCGGCGGTGCTGCGTCAGCTCGTGCAGAAACACGGCGGTAAGGGTGGCGGCCGGCCCGAGCTCGCGCAGGGGGGCGGTCTCACGGCCCCCGCGGCGGACGTGCTGCAGTCGGCGCGCGATCTCGTTCGGTGAGGTGTGGTCAGTCTGGCCGCCATAGGCCGCCGCCGCGACAGGATCGGTCGACCAGGTTCGGGGCGGAGAGGCCTCGGATAAAATGACGGCGTGTGGCGTTTCGTCGCGCTCCTGTTGGCCCTTGTGGCGGGCGTGGCGGCTGCAGTCTGGTATTACCGCGCCGCGCCAACCGAACCACCCGTCAGCGTCGTCGTGCGCAACGACGACCACTGGCTCGACGACCTGCAGAGTCGTTCGCCGAAAGACGTCGAACGCGCCACCGCCGAGCTCGAGCAGCGGGGCTCCGCCGCGCTGCCGGCCATTCGCCGCGCGCTTCAGGATCCCGCCGCCGAACCGGCGCGGCGTCGGGCCGCGCTGAAGGCGGCCGCGCTCCTGGGACCGCGCGCTGTCGAGAGCCTGCCCGACGTAGCGGCGGCTCTCAGCGATCCTGCCTACTCGCCCGAGGCCGGCCTCGCGCTCAGCTTCATGGGATCGCCGGCGGTGCAGACGCTGCGCGAGGCGCAGCACTCCGACGAGCCCGTCGTCCGGCGCGAGGCCCTGCGAGCCCTGGGCAAACTGCGCGAACGCGCGTCGATCGACCCGCAGCTCGTCATCCCGCTGCTGCTCGACGGGCTGAAGGATTCCGACGCGGCGGTGCGGCACGTCGCCGTGACCTATCTCGGCATCGTCCGAGATCAGCCCGCGCCGGAGGTGGCGGGGCTCGTCACCGCGCTCGCCGACTCGGTGAGCGACGTGCGCTCGGCGGCGGCGCTCGCCCTGTCAAGCTATGGCTCGGACGCTGCGCCGGCCGTTCCCGACCTCACTCGCGTCTCGACCAAGGACCCTGACGACGACGTCAAGCGCGAGGCGGCGCGCGCGCTGGTCCACATCGCGGAAGTGCCCGGGCGCGCCAATCGGTAAGTCGCCTTCATCACGGCGCCGGCTGTGCACGCTGCCGACCGAGCCCTTGTTCCCGTGGCGCCGGCGGTCGAGGGTCCGATGCCGTCGCCCGGCGCCTGGTCGTCGTTGCCCTTGATCGGGCCGTGAAGATCGGCGCCCTCCTCGGCAACCCGACTAACGGCGTCGTCACCGGTTTCGGTGGTTCGCCAGCCTCTCCACCGCGAGATCGGTGATGTAGTTCACTGTCGCGGCCGGAATCGCGAAGCTGTTGGCGAGGATCGAGAAGGCCAGCGTCTCGCCGTCGCGCGTGCGGACGTATCCCGACAGCGCGCGGACGTTGGAGATCGAGCCGGTCTTGGCGATGGCGTTGGCCTCGGCGCGCGTCGCCTTCATCCGCGAAGCGACCGTCCCGTCTTTGCCGGCGATGGCCAACGTCGAGGCGAACGCGGCCTCGTGGCGGGGATCCGCGTGCAGGTGCTCGAGGACGGCGACGATCGTCTCGGCGGTGACGTAGTCGTAGCGGGACAGCCCTGAGCCGTCGACCTGCACGTAGCCGTCAGGCGCGACGCCCCACGCCGTGAACACGGCGCGCGCCGCCTCGATGCCGGCGTCGGCCGATCCCGGCTTGCCCGAGCGGGCCGCGCCCATCGCCCGCAGCAGCGTTTCGGCGTAGAGATTCTGGCTGACTTTCATCATCGTCGTGGCGATCTCGCGTAGCGGCGGCGACGACGTTTCGACGAGCACGCGCCGCGGCAGCTGCGCTACGCGGTACTGCCACTCCTGTATCTCGACGGGCAGGCCACGGACGGCAATCCCGCGATCGACGAGCGCGAGCAGCAGCGAGTGCGCGAAATAGCGTGCCGGGTTCGCCACAGCCACCTGCCGCGTCAGCGGCGGGGCGCCGGCGGCGATCGATCCACCGATCTCGAGCGCGGCGGCATCGGCCTGTCGCGTCACGGTGACGGCGGTCGTCGAACCGGCGTCGCCCGTTACGACGCGATGCAGCAGCTGCAGCCCGACGAGCGGCGTCAGCTCGATCGCCGCCTGGTCGCCAGCCATCGCTCCCGGGCGCACCGTCACCGTCCCGACGTTCTCGTTGTATTCGAGCGCGCCGGCCGGAGCGGCGTAGCCGTCCTGGAGGTAGTCCCATGACCAGCCCTGGCCGATGCCGGTTCGATCGAACGCGCTGTCGTCGGCGACGACGCCGCCGTCGATGCGGGTGATGCCGGCGGCTCTCAGCGAGGCGGCCCACGAGTCGAAGACGGCCGCGGCGCGGCCGTCGCGGCCGTTGATCGTGGGATCGCCCGTGCCGCGGACGATGAGGTCGCCCTTCAGGGCGCCGTCTTCGACGTCGGCGACCGTCTCGAGCGTCGTCTTGAAGCGATAGTCCCAGCCGAGTGATTCCGCGGCCGCGGCCAGCGTGAGAATCTTCAGGTTGGATGCCGGCATCATCAGCGTGCCGGCATTGCGCGCGTAGAGCACGCGGCGGCTGTCGAGCGATCTGACGTCGACGCCCCAGAGCCCGTGCTCCATGGCCGGGGCCGTGAAGATGCGATCGAGATCCTGCGCGAGCCGCCGCTCGTTGCGGGACGGTCCCGCGGCGGCGGCCGTCAGAACCGTGGCCGCGACGAGGAGGGCGGTGCTGCCCCTCCTACTTGAGCGCATCGAGCGCCTTGGCGATGGCGTCGAGTGCGGAAGCGTCGATCTTGGCGGCGCCCTTGTCGCCGTCGCGGCGCGCGAACGCGTCGGTTCCCTGGCGTGCGAAGGCGACCTTCTCCTGCTTGCCCTCGTCGAACTTCAGGGCTGCCGTCATCTCGGGAGCGTCGAGTGCCGGGGCCGAGTCGACGAACCCGGTGGCGCGCGCGTTGGTGAGCGCGGTGATGAGCGCGTCAAGCTTTGCGCCGTCGGCCGGCTTGGCCAATGGCGTCACCTGCTTCCAGGTGTCCTTGTCCTTCTCGTAGGCGAGCGTCTGGGCGCCGCGGACGATCTCGATGCGGGTAGTGTTGAAGGCGCGCGCGTCGAAGAGATCCTTCAGCCGGAAATCGTCGATCGGCTTCTTCAGCTCGTCGGCGAGCGCCGACTCCACCGTGAACACCATCGGGCGCGCGAGGTCCCTGGCGTAGACGATGCCGTCGCCGGCGCTCTTGCCGATCGCCAGCGCCGCCTGCGCGCTGCCAGACGTGACGTGCACCGTCGCGGCGGGCTTGTCGAGGCCGAACTCCTTCAGCGCATTCGCGTCGGCGTCGTTCGACGCGATCGCCTTCATCTGGGTCGAGTTCAGCCGCCCGATCAGCCCCTCGATCGCGCTGAAATCGGCGCGCGCCCCGATCGGCGCGGTCAGGCGCCAGTCGACTCCCTGCTTCGCCACGGTGATCGTGCGGCCGGCGGCGTCGATCGTGACGCCGTCGACCTTGTCGCGATCAATCTTGAGAATGGTCTTGTCACGCAGATCGAAAGGCGACTTGTCGAACGTCGTCTCGACGTAGGAGGGGACCAGGAACACGCGCGGCTTGTCGGGAAGGCGCGCGTAGAGATCGGTGCCGGTCGGCGTCTTCTGTCCGAGCAGCAGCGCGCGCTCCTGGCCGCCGCTGCGGAACCTGACTTCGATGCGCGCCGGCTCGAGGCCGTACTGCTTGTAGTCGGACGGCTGCTCGTCGATGACCCGCGAGACGCTCAGCGAGGCGAGGTTGGTCGTGATGCCCGAGACCTCCGCTTCGTCCGCCGGCACGCTGGCGGGCTTGGTCTCCTGCCACTTGTCTCCCTGTTTCGCGGCGGTCGTCGCCTCTCCCTTGGCGGACTTGATCGTGACCTGATCGATCTTGTCCGACTGCAGGTCCGCGAAGGCCTTGTCCTGCTTCTTCTCGTCGGACGGCTCATGCTTCGAGTCGTAGTAGAGGTAGCCGCCCAGCGCGGCGGCTGCCACCAGCAGCAGGAGAAAGGAACGGAGCCCTTTCATCTACCGTCTCCGCCGCCACCAGGTCTGCACCCCGGCCAGCAGGACCAGCCCCGGCACGATCAGCACGGTGAGGTAGAAGATGCGCCGCTGCTGATCGGCGGTCAGCGTGATCCGGCGATCTTCGGGGTCGCGCGGGCGGATGGCGATCAGGTTCTCCTGTTGCGCCAGCCAGTTCACCGTGTTGAGGAACAGATCGCGGTTGCCCTGCACGCCGAGGAACCCGTTGGCGGGGAAGTCGGAGTCGCCGAATGCGACGAGCCGCGTTTCAGCCTTCTTGTCGCCGTTCGCGTCCGCCGCCGCGCCCGCGGCGGCACCCGACACCGCCGAGGCGATCGCTACCGGACCTGCCTTGTCCTTCGCCGGGTCGAGCTCGGGCTTGCCGCCGAGCACGCTCTTCAGGTCCGTCTCTCCCCAGCTCTGACGGCTGGTCTCGACGAGCCGCTGCGCCGTATGTCCGTTCACGCCACCTTCGATCGGCGTCATCGATCGCGCGAGCGGGTAGGCGGTCAGCAGGTTGAATTTCTCGGTGATCGGGTGGGACGGATAGCTCGCCGCCACGGGAATCGACGCATCGGCGCCGATGAGGCGTCCCATCCCGCTGGCGTCGACGACGATGTCGTGGCCGGCGGCGATGTCCCAGTCCTTCAGCAGCCCTTCGAGCTGCGCCGGCTGCGGCTCGTTCTCCTTGACGATCGGATCGACCATGACGAGCAGCTTGCCGCCCTTCGCCAGGTACTTCTTCAGCGCGTCGATTTCTCCGGTCAGGAAATCGGTCTGCGGACCGGCGATCACCACCACGTCGGCATCGTCGGGGACGCCGTTCTGCTGCGCGAGTACGAGCTTGTCGACCTTGAAGTTGTTCGAGGAGAGCGCGCCCGTAATCGAGGAGTAGCCGAGCCGGTCGGTGTTGCCCGCCTCTTTTTCGCCGTGGCCGCTGGTGAAATAGACCTTGGGGGTCCGTCCCGTGATCACTTTCACCAGCGCATTGGTCAGGTCCTGCTCGGAATCGCTCGTCGACTTCTCGTTCCGGCTCTGGTACTCGAAGACGACCGTGCCGAGCGTCGTGACGCCGAGCTGCTGCGCGACGCCCGGCCGCTTCTCGGGATCGATGTACTCGACCGACAGCTGCTTCGACTGGTAGGTGTACTGATCGAGACGGTCGCGGTAGCGCTGGAAGTCGTCACTGCGCGCGAACACCTGGACGTGCACGGGCGACTTGAGGTCCGCCAGCACCTTCTTGGTCTGATCCGACAGCGAGAACTGCTTGGAACCGGTGAGGTCCCAGCGGCGGTTGTGGCGGGTGGACAGGTAGTTGATCGCCGCCAGGATGGCCACGACGATGATCACGCTGGCCGCCGCGAGCGACCCGTAGCGCGTCTGCCGGCCGCTGAACGACTGGCCGATCTCGCGCCACTGACTCAGGATGTAGAGCAGGGTGCAGACCAGGCCGGCGATCGCCAGCGCGTTGTAGTACTGCTGCCATTCCGGCTTGAGGAACCGGATCGCCACCGCCGCGAACACCAGTGCGACGCCGAGCCAGCCGAGGAGTCCGAAGATCCGCTTCAGCATGGCTCAGCCCCGCCACCTTTCCGTGTCGACCGACTTCGCGGTGAGGAACAGCCCGAACGTGATGAAGCTCAGGTAGTAGATCACGTGTTTGGTGTCGATGATGCCCTTCGAGAAATCGTCGAAGTGCTCGGTGATGGAGAGATACGAGGTGATCGGCCCGAGGGTCGGGCCCGCCGAGTCGGCGAACCAGCCGATGATCCACAGCAGCAGGAAGACCACGAAGGTCACCACGCCGGCGACGATCTGGTTGCTGGTCGTGCTCGAGATGAGGAGCCCGATCGACAGGAAGGTGCCGCCCATCAGGAGCAGCCCGAGATACCCGGCGACGAGCGGCCGCCATTCGGGGCTGCCGTAGACGAACAGGATCGCCATGTAGCAGAGGGTCACCGCCAGCATCGCGCCGTACAGTCCGAGCGCGCCGAAGAACTTGCCGAGGATGATCTCGACGTCGCTGATCGGCGAGGTCAGCAGCAGCTCGATGGTGCCGGAGCGCTTCTCCTCCGAATAGGTCCGCATGGTGATCATCGGCATGATGAACAGGATGATCACCGACGCGTTCTGCAGCACGTAGCGGATGACCTGCTGGTTGATGTTGATCGACCCGCCGGCCTGCGCCATCTGCAGGCTCTGCTGCACGAACGCCTGCAGGTACAGGTAGAAGAAGACGCCGAACGGCAGCAGGAAGAAGCCGATGATGACGTAGGCCATCGGCGACGAAAAATACGAGCGCAGTTCCTTCTGCGCGATGGCCAGCACGTTACGCACGGGGACCCTCCTCGGCGATCAGCGGGGTCTGCGGAGCGGCCGGCGGCTCCTCCGGCAGTTCTTCGGTCGTCACCTGCAGGAAGACGTCTTCGAGGCTCATGCGCATCGGCCGCAGCTCGAGCAGGCCCCAGCCGCGGGTCACGATTTCGCGCGCCAGCTCGCGGCGGATGTCGCGGCCGCGCTCGCTCTCGACCTCGAAGGCGCCGCTGTCGGTGCGCTGATCAGCTGGGGCGACCCGCGTCACGCCCGGCACGTTGCCGAGGGCCGTTGCCGCGTCACCGCCCGCCGCATCGATCTGCACATAGAGGGTCTCGGCGCCGCGCAGCCGCGCCGTCAGGTTCTCGGGGGTGTCGACGGCGACGACCCGCCCCTTGTTGATGATCACCACCCGCTGGCAGGTCTGCGACACTTCCGGAAGAATGTGCGTGCTCAGCACGATCGTGTGGTTGCCGGCGAGTCCGCGAATCAGGTCGCGCGTCTCGATGATCTGCTTGGGGTCGAGGCCTGCCGTCGGCTCGTCGAGGATCAGGACGTCGGGGTTGTGGATGATCGCCTGCGCAAGGCCGACCCGCTGGCGGTAGCCCTTCGACAGCTTGCCGCAGTGGCGGCCCGCCATGTCGTGGACGTGCGTTCGTTTCATCACCGCGTCGACGCGCGCGGCGCGCTCGACAGGCGGCACCCCCTTGATGCGCGCCACGAAATCCAGGTACTCGCGAACCGTCATGTCGGGGTAGAGCGGCGGCGTTTCCGGCAGATAGCCGGTGCGCTGCTTGGCCTCGATCGGATGCGTGAAGACGTCATAGCCGGCGACCGACACGCGTCCTTCCGACGCCGGCATGTAGCCGGTCAGGATACGCATCGTCGTGGTTTTGCCGGCGCCGTTGGGGCCGAGAAACCCGAGAATCTCCCCGGGTTCGACGCGGAAGCTCACGTCGTCGACGGCGGTCACCCTGCCGTAACGTTTCGTGACGTGCTGGACCTCAATCACGAGACCTCTCCGGAATATGCAGAAAACTTGATGATATACGGTCCGGGGCCCGCCCGACCATTACGACCGTGTAAGGACAATGACAAGACGGCTACGGTACGACACCACGAACCTGGACGGCGCTGCCACGCGATCCGGCTGCATCCGAGGCTAGGCCTTGCGGTTGGTGAAGAAGTGCTGGTCGACGAACTCGTCGATGGCCTGCTGATCGCCTGAGTCCACCTTCTCGAACTGCAGGCCCATGCCGACGCGGCGGTCGCTCCACGCCACACGCGAATCCGCCTCGACGTCGGCCTTCGAGCCAGGCAGACGGAATCGCACGCGTACCTTGGCGTGCTGCTCGAGCGGACTCATCGTCCGGATGGCCACCCCGCCCTTGCTCAGGTTCAGGGTGAGCGCCGCCGCGATCGTGTTGCTGAAACGGTAGGCGACAGGAATGCCGAGCACCACCCGCGGGCTGCCGCGGCGGTTGAAGTTGTCGGGGAAGAGGTGCGGCGCGAGTGACGGCAGGATGTTCTGCACCGCGCTGTACTCGTTGACGTAGCCGGCGACTCCGAGCGCGGCCAGGTCCTTCACCTCGGCGGAGCTGGCAATCGTCCCGCTGAACACGAGAATGGGCAGCCGTCCGCCGTCGATCTTGCGGATGGTGCGAACCAGCTCGACGCCGCCGGCGTGAGGCAGCCGCAGATCCAGCACGATCAGGTCGATCTGCGCGAGATCATCGCGCAGGTGGCCCAGGAGGTCCGCCGCCCCCTTGACGCTCAGGCAGCGGTGCCCCGCGCCGACCAGCGCCGAGGCAAAACGGTCGCGCACGAAGGCGGTGTCGTCGGCGACGATAACGGTCTTGCTACTCACGGGCTTGATTGCGCAATTTATCAGGTTCTCGCTATAATCCGAACTTCTATCGACGCGTAGGAGCGTGTATGGCTACTTGTCCCGAGTGCGATGCCGAGATCGAGGTCGATGAATTCGACGTCGACAAAGGGGATTCAATCAGCTGCCCTGACTGCGGCTCCAACCTCGAAGTGGCCGGTACCTCTCCCGTCGAGCTCGAGCTTTCGGACGACGACGACGACGACGACGACGAAGAGGACGAGAAGGCCGGCGACGACGACTTCGAGGGTGAGGAAACCGACGACGGTGACGACGACGAGGAAGAGGAGACGGAAAAAGAGGACTGGGACGAGTGATCCGGCCCAAGGCCGCGGCGCTGGAGGCGAGGCTCGCGGCGCTTGGCTCGGTGGCCGTAGCCTATAGCGGCGGCGTCGACAGCGCGTTTCTGGCCGTCGTCGCGTCCCGCGTGCTCGGCGAGCGCGCCATCTGCCTGACCGCCGACAGCCCCAGCTATCCCGACCGCCATCGCGACCTGGCGATTGGCACCGCGCGCGCCTTCCGCCTTCGGCACGAGATGGTGCGGACGTCCGAGATGGACAATCCGGCCTACCGCGCGAACCCGTCCAACCGGTGCTACTACTGCAAGCACGAACTGTATTCGCGCCTGACCGTGATTGCCCGCGACCGCGGCTTCGCGGCGGTCGTCGACGGCAGCAATGCCGACGACCGCGGGGACTACCGGCCGGGGCGGCAGGCGGCGCGCGAGTTCGGCGTGCTCAGCCCGCTCGACGAGGCGGACCTGACCAAGGCGGAGATCCGGGAGCTGGCCCGTGAGGCGGGAATGACCACCTGGGACGAACCCGCCTCGGCGTGCCTGTCGTCGCGCATTCCCTACCATTCGGAAGTCACGGAAGAGAAGCTTCGCACGATCGAAGCGGCAGAAGGAGTGCTTCGCGGCCTCGGGTTCCGCGTCTTCCGGGTCCGGCATCACGAGTCGATCGCGCGGCTCGAGCTCGGACCCGACGAGATCGCCCGCGCGCTCGAGCCCGGAACGGCAGCGGCGATCGACCGGGCGCTCCGCGACCTCGGCTACGCCCACGTCGCCATCGATCTGCGCGGCTACCGCCAGGGCAGCCTCAACGAGGCCCTCAAGCTGCGCGTCATCTAGCAGTCCCGGGGGCCGTGCGCCGGCCCGCTGGACGCGCCGCAGTGCCGTAGGGTACGGTCTATTTCCGTGACCAGCCTGCGATCGGCCCGTGCGGCGCTGGTGCTCGTCTTCCTCGCCGCGCATCTCGTCTGGCTCCCGCGCACCCTCGAGGATCTCGACTCGATCAACTTCGCGCTAGGGGTGCGCGACTTCGACGTCGCTCGGCACCAGCCGCACCCGCCCGGTTATCCCGTGTTCATCGCGCTCGCGAAGGGCTCGACCGCGCTCTTGCGGGGCCTCGGTGTCGAGGCGGCGTCGCCGCGCGGTCTGGCGATCTGGAGCGCGATCGGGGGGGCGCTCGCCTTGCCGGCGATCGTCCTGTTCTTCCGGCGCCTCGAGGATCGCCCGAGCCTGGCGCTGTGGACGACGGTCGTGGCGGCCACGGCGCCGCTCTTCTGGTTCACGGCGTTGCGGCCGCTGAGCGACATGCTCGGTTTCTCGGCCGCGATGTGGACGCTGGCGTTGGTGGCCGGCGCGCCGTCGCCGCGCGCGGTCATGGGGGCCGCGCTGCTCGCGGGACTGGCGACCGGCATCCGCTCCCAGACCGCTGTGCTGACGGTGCCGTTTCTGCTCTACGCCGTCCTGCCGCGCCGGCTCCCGCTCGTGTTGGTCGGCGCCGTCGCGGCGTTCGTGCTGGGCGGCATCGCCTGGGGCATCCCGCTCGTCGTGGCGAGCGGCGGGATGAGTGCGTACCTGCGCGCGCTCACGTCCCAGGCGGGGGAGGATTTCGGCGGGGTCGCAATGCTGTGGACGTATCACTCGCGGCACGACGTCCTCGCGGCGCTCGAGAACACCTTCATCTGGCCGTGGGACTGGCGGGTCGGCATTCTCGTCTGCGTGCTGGCGGCAGCGGGGCTGCTGCGCATTCTGCTGCGCTCGCCGCGCGCGGCGTCCGCGCTCGCCGCCGCATTCGCCCCCTACGCGGCGTTTCACCTGCTCTTCCAGGAGACCGTGACGACGCGGTATGCGCTGCCGCTCGTGCCGCTGGCGGCTTATGGGGCGCTGGCCGCGCTCGAGGGGCTGCCAGCGCGCGCCATGCAGGCGGCGGCGATCGGGATTGCCGTGCTGTCGCTCGCCGCGGCGCTGCCGGCGTCGGAGCGCTATGCGCGCGAGGGCGCGCCGATCTTCCGCACGTTCGACGACATGGCGGCGACAGCGCACGGCGGTGATCGCGTCGATCTGATCGGCATGCACGCCAGCGCCCGGCGTGCGGCGGAGTGGGCGGCTCCGATCCTGCCGGCGCGGGTGGCGATCGCGCCGCATGGAAGCGAATGGCTCACCCTGATTGCCGCCTGGCGCGCCGATCCGACCGCGCGGATCTGGTTCGCGGCCGACCCGATCCGCACCGATCTGTCACTCTTCGATCCGCACGCCCGCGTGACGGCGCGGCGATATACCTGGGGTTTCGAAACGCTCCCGTTCGTCGGCGGCGCCCGCCCCGACGAGATCGACTGGCTGCACATGGAGCCGCCGAACTGGATGCTCGATCGCGGCTGGTCGCTTACGGCCGAGGTCGGCGGCATCACCGCTCGCGATCGCCTGGGACCGGCGGCGGCGCCTGCCGTCGCCTGGCTGCGCGCGCGCGGCGACGAAACGACGGTGCTGATCGGCGGACGCCATATCGGCGCCGGCACCGCGACGGTGGCGCTGCGGCTCAACGGAACGCCGGTCGACACCTTTGCCGCGCCGTCCGGGTTCTTTCTGCGCCAGCTCACGCTGCCGGCCGGCGCGCTGTCCACCGGGACCGCGTATCAGCCGTTCGACGTGACGTCCATCGGCGAGGTCTCGCTCGAGCAGTTCGACGCGCAGCCGCCGGGCGTCGCGATGTTCGGCTACGACATCGGCTGGCACGAGCCGGAGTTCAGTGCGGCAGAGCGACGGGCCTGGCGCTGGACGAGTGATCACGCCGATCTCTGGGTCCGGCCGATCGGCCGCGCCGTGACCCTGCGCCTCGCCGGCGAGAACCCGCTGCGCTATTTCAAGGCGCCGCCGCACGTCCGCGTCACGGTCGCGGGGCGTGAGATCGCCGCGTTCGATCCCGCCGGTGACTTCGAACAGGCCGTCCAGATCCCCGGCGACGCGCTCGACGCCGCGCACGGCCGCGTCACGCTGGACACGTCGAGCTTCTTCGTTCCCGGCGGAGCGGCCGGTGGCGATCGCCGTCGCCTGTCGCTGCGCGTCTATCGCGTCACCGTCGAATAGCGCCCGAGGCTACGTTCGCGCCGCTGCGCCGTCGAGGGGTTTCGACGCCACGGCCAGCAACGAGCTGCCGACCGGCATGTTGAGCACCCGGAGCGCGGCGGCCTCGATCGCGAGCAGGCCGGACAGCGCCGCATTGAGCGGCGCCGCCGGCACCGCAATCTCCTCCTCGGACTCGACGTGGGCGCCCGACAGGCGCTGCTTGATCCGGACGGCCGCCACGATCGGCAGGATGCAGAAATTGGTGTACGTCGCGCGGGTGACGGCAAACCCGGCGGCTTCGAGGCGGCTCGTCAGATCGCGGCGGCTATAGCGGCGGATCTCGTTCGACAGCACCGAGTGATTGCCGCGCAGCGCCGCGAGCGCGGCGACGTTGACGACCAGCGTGCCGCCGGGCTCCAGGACGCGGAACATCTCGGCGATCGCCGCCTGTTCTACGGCGTCGGGCAGGGAGTACAGGACATCGAACGAGGTGACCAGCCCGAAGGCGGCGTCGGCAAAGGGCAGTCGCGACACCGTCGCGCGCGCGACGCGGCGCTCGCCCTGGGAGGTGGCATATTGAAGCCCGGCGTAGGTCAGGTCGATACCGTAGGCAGGACCGTATCGCCGGAGCAGCGTCAGGTTGTGGCCCGTGCCGCAGCCGCAGTCGAGGATGGCCGGACGCCGGGTTCCCGCGGCTGCCGCGACGATCGGTTCGACGAAGCGACGGAAGCCGCGGAACCAGAAGTGATCGCGCTCGGCGCGCGCCGTTGCCTCGAGAAGTCGATCCACGTGATAAGCTCTGGCAAATTTTACATTGCGCCCCGAGGAGACCGAAATGAGAGCAGGAGTTCGAGGGTTCGCGGCGATGGTGCTGATCGCCGCGCTGAGCGTCAGCGCCTGTGGCGGAAAGAAAGCGCCCACGACCGCGCCGCCCCCGCCGGCTGCGCCGCCGCCCGCCGCCCCGCCGCCGCCCCCAGCGCCACCCGCGCCGGCGCCCGCTCCGGCGCCCGCGCCCGCCCACACGCCGACCGAGGACGAGGCGTTCGCCAGCGAGACGCTCGAGCAGCTCAACAGTCAGAAAGCTCTCGGCGACGCCTACTTCGACCTCGACTCACAGACGATCCGCGACGACGCGAGGCCGATCCTGCAGAAGGACGCCGACTGGATGAAGCGCTGGCCCTCGACCAAAGTACTAGTCGAAGGACACGCCGACGAGCGCGGCAGCGCCGAGTACAACCTGGCGCTCGGTGAACGCCGCGCCAGCGCGGTGCGCGATTACCTCGTGAACCTCGGGATCGCCAACGACCGCGTCCAGGTCGTCAGCAAGGGCAAGGAAGCCCCCGTCTGCAGCGACGCGAACGACGCCTGCTGGCAGCAGAACCGCAGAGGTCACTTCCTGGTCACGGCGAAGTGATCGCAGGTTCGCGCTGAGCCTTTCTCGGTTGACGGCGTGAGGCCGATCGTTCAGGTCTGCCTCACGCACCAGCTGGCGGGTCTGAAGGCACGCGCCGAAGACAGCGGGAAAACGCTCTAACGTCCGCCAATCGCCTGCGCCGCGGCCAGCGGATCGGGCGCTGCGATAATCGGCCGGCCCACCACCAGATAGGAAGCGCCTGCGGCGATCGCCTCGGCAGGGGTCATCGTCCGCTCCTGATCGTCTTTCGCCGCCGCCGCGGTCCCGCCGCGGATGCCAGGTGTCACGATCGTGAAGGCGCCGCCGCAGCGGGTGCGGATGGCCTGCGTCTCCTGGGGGGACGCGACGACCCCGTCGAGCCCGGCTTCGCGGGTGAGCTCCGCGAGACGCAGGACCTGGTCCCGAAGCTCGATCACCACCCCGATGTCGCGCAGCGTCTCCTGGTTCATGCTCGTCAGCACGGTGACGGCGATGACCAGCGGAGGAGGGCTGCCCCGTCTGGCCGCCGCGTCGTGCGCCGCGTCGCGTGCCGCGCGCATCATCGTGGTGCCGCCACCGGCGTGCACGTTCACCATCCACACGCCGAGATCGACAGCGGCGGCGACGGCCGCGGCGACGGTGTTCGGAATGTCGTGGAATTTCAGGTCCAGGAAGATCCGGTCGCCGCGCTCGGTCAGCGCGCGCACCATCGACGGGCCCTCGGCAGTGAACAGGCGGCTGCCGATCTTGAATCCGCCGACCGCGCCGCGCAGCTGGTCGGCCAGGCCGAGCGCCGATTCACGCGAGGCGACGTCGAGCGCGACGAGAATCTTCTCCTTCACGACGACACCCTCGCCGTTTCGCGGGTGCTCGTGTCGACGGTGCCGACGATCTCCTGCAGCCGCACGATGCGGTGCGCGGCCATGTAGTCGCGGATGCCGGCGAGCAGCTTGCCCCAGATAAAGGGATCGACGAAGTTCATCGTTCCGATCTGCACGGCGTTGGCGCCCGCGATCATGAACTCGAGCACGTCTTCGGCGGTGGCGATGCCGCCCATCCCGACGATGGGAATCCTCACCGCGGAGCGGCACTCGTAGACCATCCGCACCGCGATCGGCCGGATCGCGGGTCCGCTCAGGCCGCCCACGACATTGGTCAGCCGCGGCCGCCGCGAGTGCACGTCGATCGCCATCGCCAGGAACGTGTTGACGAGCGAGATCGCATCGGCGCCGGCGTCCTCGGCGGCGCGCGCGAACGAGGCCACGTCGGTCACGTTAGGCGTCAGCTTGGGGATGACCGGCAGCGTGGTCACCTTGCGGACCGCACTCACCACCGCGTGCGTTCCCGGCAGACTGCAGCCGAACGTGATGCCCCCTTCCTTGATGTTGGGGCACGAGATGTTGAGCTCGAGCGCGTGCACGCCCTCGGCGTCCGACAGGATCCGCGCCACCTCGACGTATTCGTCGAGCGTCGTCCCGCAGATGTTGACGATGACGATGGCCCGGCGGGCGCGCAGTTCGGGCAGCCGCTCCGCGATGAAGCGGTGGACGCCGATCCCCTGCAGCCCGATGGCGTTGAGCATGCCCGACGGCGTTTCGACGATGCGCGGCGGCGCGTGCCCTTCGCGCTCGTGCAGGAACAGACCCTTGACGGCCACTCCGCCGAGTGTGGCGAGGTCGACGACGTCGGCGTATTCGACGCCGTAGCCGAAACAGCCGCTGGCTGCGATGAGCGGATTGGCCAGCGTCAATCCGGCGATGCCCAGCGAGAGATCCATCAGTGTTCTGCGACCGCGTCCCAGACGATCCGGTGCGCGTCGAAGACCGGCCCCTCGATGCAGGTGCGGGTGTGATGTGGCGTGCCGCCGTCGGCGCCGCGCGCCGGGACCACGCAGCTGTAGCAGCCGCCGAGCCCGCAGCCCATCACCTGTTCGAGCGAGACGTCGCAGGCGCGGTGATGCGCCGCGGCCAACTGCGCGCAGGCGCGCATCATCGGCGTCGGTCCGCAGACGAACAGTTTCAGCGGGTCGCCGAGCGGGTGCTGGCCAAGCGCCGCGTCGAGCGGCGCGGTGATGCGGCCGCGCACGCCGGCGCTGCCGTCCTCGGTCGCCAGCACGACGGTCACGCCGAGCGCACGGAACAGATCGACGCAGTAGAGCTCTTCCGCGCGTCGCGCCCCATAGAACAGGGTCGATGGCGTGCCGCGCGCCGCGAGCGCTTCGGCGAGCGTGACAAACGGCGCCAGGCCGACGCCGCCGGCGACCATCCAGGCTTCGGCGGGCCGGTCGACCGGCTCGAACGGCCGGCCGAGCGGTCCGAGCACCGATAGCCGGGCGCCCGCCTCGACGCGCGCGAGCCGCGCCGTGCCGACGCCGGCGCGCTTGTTGAGGATCGAAATGCCGAGCGGTGCGCCGGTGTCGTCGCGGAGGACTTCGAAAATCGAGAACGGCCTGCGGAGGAGAGGGTCCTGTCCGTCCGAGGTTCTGATCATCACGAACTGGCCTGGGCGGGCGCTGCCGGCGATCGCCGGCGCGGCGAACGCCAGCACGTTGTAGTCGGCCGACAGCCGGCGGTTTTCGATCACCGCCGCGTCGATGTCCACCGGCATCTCACGAAGTATACACTTGCGCCAATGCGCTTCCTGCGGCTGCTGACGAACTCGCTCGTCGCGGGCGCGCTCGGCGCAGCCTACCTGACGATTCTCGTCCTGCAGCTCAACCCGCAGATTCCGCTCGCCTCGGCGTCGGTGTGGCGCTGGTATCTGACGCTCGGCCTCTTCTACGGCATCCATCTCGCGCTGCTCTTCTACGTGTCGATGCTGCTGCGCGATTTTTTCAGTGTGTCGATTCTCTCGCCCGGGTGGATCAGCGTGCGGCTGCTGGCATGGCTGTCGGCGATCGCCGCGGCGGTGGCGGCGACGCTGATGTGGCTCAACCTGCGCGGGTTTCCGGCGCTCTTCGACGACGCGGCGGCGCGGCGGTTCACGTTCGGGGCCGCGGCGACCTCGGCGTCGGCGGTGGTGCTGTTCGGCATCGCGGTTGCGCATTACTCGTACGGGCGCCGCGGCAGCCGCGTCGGCGCCGCACTGCTGGGGATCGCCATGGTCGGCTCGCTGGCGCTGCCGCTCGCCGCGCGCGGCGCCGGCGGCGAGCCGCCGGCCGGCCTGCCGCGGTTGATGCTGCCGCCGCCGGCGGCGCGGCCGGGCTCGCGCATCACGATGCTGCTCATCGACGGCGGATCGCTCGAATACATCTGGCCGCGCGTCACCTCGGGGCGCCTGGCCAACTTCGGCCGGCTGCTCGACTCGGGCGCGTTCATGGACGTCGCGACGATCCGGCCGACCCAGCCCGATCCGGTCTGGGTCGCCGCCGCGACCGGCATGTACCCGGTGAAGAACGGCGTCCGCTCGGCCGCCACCTACTACGCCCGCGGCGACGATCGCGGCGTCGACCTGCTGCCGGACCATTGCTTTTCGCACGTGCTCGTCCGCCTCGGCGTCGTGCGCGGCGAGCCCAACACCTCGGCAGAGTGGAGGGCTCGCCCGTTCTGGAGCATCCTCAACGACTACGGCGTCAGCACCGGGATCGTCCGCTGGCCGCTCACCTATCCGGCACAGCCGATCGACGGATTCCTGATCACCGATCGGTTTCATCAGATGATCGGCTCGATGTTCGAGTTCGGCGGCGTCGGCTACCCGCCCGAGGTCATCCCGTCGGCGCGCGAGGCGTTCGAGGCGGGACCGCCGGCTCGCCAGCCCGACGAGCGCTACGAGGCGGCCATGTCTGCCGCGGCCGCGACCCGGCCGGTGCGGGTGACGGCGATCCGTTACCAGGGCGTCGACATCGCGGCCCACCACGCGCTGCCGGATTCGGACGCCAGCGGATTCGGCGACGCCGACCGCGAGGCGTTCGCCGCGCTCGACCGCGCCTACGCGGAAGTGGACCAGGAGATCGGCGCGACGCTCGAACGCATGTCGGCCGGCGATCTGCTGCTCGTGGTCTCGGGTTTCGGGATGCGGCCGGTCGCGCCGCTGCGGCGGATGGCCGCGCGCCTGCTGCGCGATCCCGAGGTGAGCGCGACGCACGAAGACGGGCCCGACGGGTTTCTGCTCGCCTATGGCACGCCGGTCGCGGCCGGCCGCAAGCCGCGCGGCTCGATCGTCGATCTCGCGCCGACGCTTCTCTATTTCCTCGGCCTTCCCATCGGCCGCGACATGGACGGCTACGCGCGCGCCGACCTGTTCGTACCATCGTTCACCGCCGAGCGGCCGATCACGTTCATTCCGCTGCACGGGCGGTAGGGATCACGGATCCCGGCTCCGGGATCGGCGGCGATCGGTGATATGCTGCGAGCCGAACCCTTTAATTGCCGCCCTGAGAGACGGCGAAGAGGTGAAGCATGCCGCCAGTCATGGACGCGGACCGCATGGCCCGCGCGCTCACGCGAATCGCGCACGAAATCCTCGAACGCAACAGCAATCAGCAGGGCACCGGCGATCTGGCGCTGGTCGGCATCCGGACGCGCGGCGTGCCGCTGGCGCGGCGGATCGCGCACAGCCTGCACGAGATCGTCGGCGCCGACGTGCCGACCGGCGCGCTCGACATCACGCTGTACCGCGACGACCTGATGCGCCACCCGGTGGGCCCGCAGCCGCTCGTCCGCCGCACCGAGATCCCCTTTTCGATCGACGACAAGCGCATCCTGCTCGTCGACGACGTCCTCTACACCGGCCGCACGATCCGTTCGGCGCTCGACGCGCTCGTCGACTTCGGGCGGCCCCGCTCGATTCAGCTCATCGTGCTCGTCGATCGTGGTCACCGCGAGCTGCCGATCAAGGCCGACTACGTCGGCAAGAACCTGCCCACCTCGGTCCGGCAGAGCGTGCAGGTGCGGCTGCTCGAGATCGACGGCGAGGACGAAGTCGTGCTCGAAGGAGAAGCGGCGTGATGCTGAAGTCGCGGCATCTGCTCGGCATCGCCGACCTCGGACCCGACGAGATCGCCCTCATCCTCGACACTGCCGAGGCGATGACGGAAATCGCCGCGCGCCCGATCAAGAAGGTGCCGACGCTGCGCGGGCGTACGGTGGTCAACCTGTTCTTCGAACCGAGCACCCGGACGCGGACCTCGTTCGAGGTGGCGGAGAAGCGGCTCAGCGCCGATACGCTGAGCATCGCCGTCGCGCAGTCGAGCGTCACCAAGGGGGAGACGCTGCTCGATACGGTGCGCAACCTCGAGGCAATGGCCCCCGACATGATCGTGATGCGGCACGCCTGCTCGGGGGCGCCGCACCTGCTGGCGCGCCTCTGTCGATCGGTCATCATCAACGCCGGCGACGGCATGCACGAGCACCCGACGCAGGCGCTGCTCGACGCCTTCACCATCCGCGAGCACAAGCGGCGCCTCGACGGCCTCAAGGTTGCGATCGTCGGCGATCTGCTGCACAGCCGCGTGCTGCGCTCGAACGTGCAGCTGCTCAACACGATGGGCGCCGACGTCTGGGCGTGCGGCCCGGCGACACTGATTCCCGCCGACCTGGCGCGCTTCGGCATCACGGTCACGACGTCGATCGAGCGCGCCGTCGCCGACGCCGATGTGGTGATGATGCTCCGCATCCAGCATGAGCGGATGCACGGCCACTTCATCCCGTCGACGCGCGAGTACTACGCGCTCTTCGGGCTGACGCCGGAGCGCCTCGGCCGGGCGAAGCCGGACGTCATCATCATGCATCCGGGGCCGATGAACCGCGGCGTGGAGATCGACTCGGAGGTCGCCGATGGTCCGCACTCGGTCATTCTCGCGCAGGTGACCAACGGCGTCGCCGTCCGGATGGCGGTGCTCTACCTGCTGGCCGGTCAGGAAGGTGAGGCAGATTGAGCGGGACCAGACTGCTGCTGAAGGGGGGACGGCTCGTCGATCCGGTTGCCGGGCGCGACGGGGAATTCGACCTGCTCGTCGAGGACGGCCGTGTCGCCAGGGTGGGCAAGTTGCTGCCGGCCGACGGCGCCGAGGTGTTCGAGGTCAAGCGCGGGTGGATCGTGGCGCCCGGCCTGATCGATATCCACGTGCACCTGCGCGAACCGGGCCAGGAACACAAGGAAACGATCGCCAGCGGCGTGCGCGCGGCCGTCGCCGGCGGCTTCACCGCCGTCGCCTGCATGCCGAACACGGATCCGGTCAACGATCATCCCGGCATCACCGAGCTCATCATGCGGCGTGCCGCCGCCGCCGCGCTCGCCCGTGTCTACCCGATCGGCGCCGTCTCGATCGGCTCGAAGGGGGAGCAGATGGCGGAGCTCGGCGCGCAGAAGGCCGCCGGGTGCGTCGCCTTCACCGACGACGGGCGGCCGGTCGCGAGCGCGCTGCTGATGCGGCGCGCCCTCGAATACGCAGGCATGCTCGGCGTGCCGATCGTCAACCACTGCGAGGATCCCTCGCTCAAGGGAGACGGCGTCGCCCACGAGGGGCTGGTGGCCTCGCGGCTCGGGCTGCGCGGCATCCCCGGCGTCGCCGAGTCGATCATGGTCGATCGCGACGTGGCGCTCGCCGAGTTGACCGGCGGTCCGTACCACGTGTGTCACATGAGCGCCTACCAGTCGCTGCGCGCGGTCCGCGCGGCCAAGGATCGCGGCATGACCAACGTGAGCTGCGAGGTCGCGCCGCACCATTTCGTGCTCACCGACGAGGCGCTCGAGGCGCCGGTGCGCTACGACACCAACCTGAAGATGAACCCGCCGCTGCGCGGGACGGCCGATCGCGATGCGATGCTCGACGGCATCGCCGACGGCACCGTCGACGTGATCGCCACCGACCACGCGCCGCATCATGCCGACGAGAAGCTCGTCGAATTCGACAACGCGCCGTTCGGCATCGTCGGGCTGGAAACGTGCGTGCCGCTCGTGTTCGAGCGTCTCGTGCACACCGGCCGCATCACGCTGGCGCGGGCGATCGCGCTCCTGTCGGCCAATCCGGCCCGCGTGTTCCGCCTGCCGGGCGGCACGCTGGCGCCGGACGCGGCGGCTGACATCACCGTGCTGGCGCCGGACGCGCCGGTGACGATCCGCGCCGCCGCGCTCGCATCGAAATCGAAGAACACGCCGTTCGACGGCTGGCAGCTGCGCGGCGGCGTCGCCGCCACCATCGTCGGCGGGCGGATCGTGTACAGGAACGAGGGGCTGTGACGAGAATCGACGACCTGCGGCGGCACGCGCTGAGACAACTCGAGGATCTCGAGGTGCTCATGCGCAACGGGCATTTCGACTATGGCAACGGGTTCCACGGGCGGGTCTATCTCAATCCGCACCAGCTCTTCCGGCATCCGTCGACGATCTGGCGGCTCGCGCAGGATCTGCTGGAGATGCTCCCGTCCGACCTCCTCGAGCGCACGGAGGTGGTGGCGGGACCGGCGATGGGCGGCGCGCTCCTCGCTCATACGCTGGCCGGCCTGCTCGACGGCCGCCGCGCGCTGACGCATCCGCCGTGCAGCTTCGCGCCCTTCAGCGGCGGCGGCGGCAACCACGATTTCAGCCTGCGCGCGTTCTACGCGCGCGAAATCGCCGGCCGGCGCGTGCTCATCGCCGACGACGTCCGCAACACCGGCACGACGCTGGTACGCTGCGCCGACCTGGTGCGGCAGGCCGGAGGCACGGTGCTCGCCACCGTCCAGATCTGCGATCGTCTGGAGGCGATCGCCGATGTCGGCGTGCCCAACTACGCACTCGCCGAATACAAGGCCCCCGAGAATGTCCCGGTCGCCGACTGCCCGATGTGTCGGGCTGGCGAGCCGATCACCAGCTTCTAGCGGATCGTCGCGATGTCAGGGACGTCGGCATGCCTCGTGTGAGCAGGTCCGGGACCGGCCTTGCCGGCCGGCTCGATCTCATCTATCGGGACTATAACCGTGAAGAATCGGCCGCCGATCCGGTGCAGATCGTGCGCCGCTACGCCGAGCCGCGCGATCAGGAGATCGTCGGCTTCTGCGCCGCGGCGCTCGCGTTCGGCCGCGTGCAGAGCGTGCTCAACACGGTGAACACGCTGGCCGCGCTGCTCGGCGAGGCGCCGGCGGCGGCGGTGCGGCGGTTCGACCCGGCGGCGCCGCATCGCGAGCTGCGTGGCATGGTCCACCGCTGGATCCGCGGCATCGACATCGTCGCGCTGCTCTGGATACTGCGCCAGATGCTCGACGCCGCCGGTTCGATCGAGGACTTCTTTGCCGAGGGGCTCGCCGCCGACGCGGTGGATGTCGGCGACGCGCTCGACAGCTTCTCGCGGCGGGCGCTCGCGCTCGATGTGCGGGCCGTTTACGGCCGCCGTCCGCCGAAGCGGGCGGGGGTCGGCTATTTCTTTCCGCGCCCGTCGGCGGGCAGCGGTTGCAAGCGCCTGAACTTGTTCCTGCGTTGGATGGCGCGGCGCGACGAGGTTGATCTGGGCGTCTGGACGAAGCTGCCGCCCGCGAAACTGATCGTCCCGCTCGACACGCACGTGATCCGGCTGGGGCGCTGCCTGCGGCTGACCCGCTACGCGTCGCCAGGCTGGCGCATGGCGGCCGACATTACCGCGTCGTTGCGCGCGATCGACCCGATCGATCCGGTGCGGTTCGACTTCTCGCTCTGTCACGTGGGGATGATGCAGGCCTGCGGCTTCGGTCGCCGGCAGGGAGATGCGCAATGTCCGCTAAAGGGGTTCTGCCGGCCGCGCTGATGGCCGCGTTCATCGTCGCGGCGATAGCCTTTGGCGCCGGCTACGTGCTGGGGGCGCGGCGCATCGCGCGTTTCGCCAGCGCGCCGGCGCGCGATGGAGTCGCCTACGTGCTCGAGGGGCGCTGCGCCGCCGGCCTGTGCCAGTCGTTGTGGGTCGGCAGCACCGTCAAGGCGGCGCGCGCCGTGGAAACGCTGAGCGGCCCGTCCGAGCAGGCCGACGAAATCGCCTGGACACCCGACGGCGGCCGCGTGGCCTTCCTCGTCAATGGCTACCAGCTCCGCCTGTTCGACGCGCACACCGGCGCCAACCTGGGCGCCATGACGGTCATCGATCCCGACGGCTACCCGACGAGCCGCATCGCGCGAGGCCTGACGTTCTCGACCAACGGCGCGGCGATCACCTTCGACGACTGCCCGCGCGATCACTCGGGGTGCAAGCCGGGTCTGATGGCGATGCGGCCGCGGTAGCCAGGACTACGCCTCGACGTGGGTGTGCATGCAGACCCGCTTGTAGAGGTCGAGCGTGTCCTGCACCATGCGCTCGGACGAGAAGCGTTCGCGGACGCGGCGCGCCCCGGCGGCCCCCATCGCGGCGCGCAGCGCCGGATCCTCGAGCAGCCGGACGATCGCCGCCGCCAGCGCCTCTGGATCGCGAGGCGGCGTGAGGATGCCGGTGACGCCGTCGGCCACCACTTCCGGAATCCCGCCGGCGGTCGTCGCGACGACCGGCTTTCCACACGCCATCGCGTCAAGCAGGGAGGTGCCGAGCCCTTCGGTCACCGAGCTCATCACGAAGACGTCGAACGCCTTGTGCACCGAGAGCACGTCCGGTCGGAAGCCGGTCAGGAAGACGTGCTTCTCGAGATGCCGATCCCTGATCTGGCGTTCCAGCGTCTGGCGCAGCTCCCCCTCGCCGGCAATCACGAAACGCGCGTCGGGTACCTGCGTGACGACGATGGCGGCGGCATCGATCAGGTGACGTTGGCCCTTGTGCGCGACGAGCGCCGCGACGTTGCCGACGATCGGCGCCTGGTGCGGCAGCCACAAGTCGGCGTGCAGATCGGCTGGCGGCGCCGCGTCGACGTGCCCCGGATCGATCCCTTCATGGATCGTCACGGCCCTGGACGCCGGCACCCCGTCGCCGATCATCATCTGGCGGATGGCGTCGGAGGCGCAGGCGAAGCAGTCGACCTGGCGGTACTTCCAGCGCGACAGCGCGTTGCCTTTCAGGCGGAAGTCGACGCGCCGCGAGGCGACGAGCGGCGGCTTGGCGATCTGGGTGCTCATCGACAACGCCAGCGCCGCCATCGCGACCGCATGGGGATCGTGCGCATGGAGGACATCCGGCTTGAGCTGTTTGACGAGCCTCGACAGCCGCCATGCGGCCGAGAGGTCCATCTCGTTGGCCGGCGCGAGCGGGATGAGGTCGTGCCCTTCGCTGGCGCGGCGCCGCAGCTCGCCAGCCGGGTGCGCCACGAGCAGGCTGCGATGGCCGAGCGCGCGCAGCCCGAGCACCGTCAGCAACACCTGGTTCTGGCCGCCGCGCCAGGTGCGGGCCGAGTCGATCTGGATCGAAAACATCGCTAACGGTGGCCGTGATCGGCGTGCCCAGGCGCGGGATCGGGGACGCCCGGCATGCCGAGCTCCCGCGTCTTGGCGAGCTTGAGGAACACGTAATAGGAGTTCAGGACCGAGACGATGAGTCCGGTGCCGCCCAGTCGGAAGCCGCCGCGCAGGACGTAATTGCGGAAGAAGGCGAACGGTGGGTGCAGCGCGATCCCGGCCAGCGTCGCGCCGCGGCGATCGGCGCGGTTCTGTTGCGCCGCCAGCGCCGTATACCGGTCGATGGTGGCGAGGTGATGGCTGATGTCCCGATACGGATAGTGCTGCAGGTCGTGCCGCAGCAGGCCAGGCTCGCCGTCGAGCGCCACCGACTCATGGACGACCCGTCCATTCCACCGCCCGGCGCGCCGGTCGTAGAGGCGAAGCTGGTAATCGGGATACCAGTCGGTGCCGCGGATCCAGCGTCCGAGATAGAAGCTGACGCGCGGGACGCGATAGCCGCGGCGCGGCGGCTCGGTCGCGAGCACCGCGCGGACTTCCTCGGCCAGCTCCGGCGAGACCCGCTCGTCGGCGTCGAGCGACAGGATCCACTCGTGGGACGCGAGCGAGGCGGCGTAGTTCTTCTGCTCGCTGTAGCCGGGCCAGCCGCGCACCTCGACCCGCGCCCCCGCCGCGCGCGCGATCGAGGCCGTGTCGTCGCCGCTGCCGGCGTCGACCACCACGATTTCGTCGGCCCACGCCACCGACGACAACGCGGCGGCGATATTGGCCGCCTCGTCGCGGGTGATGATCGTGACCGTCACCTTCGGCACGCCCGCAGTCTATACAAACAGACGAGCCCGGCGCGACCACGCTGCCCACCCTCGGTTCCGTCGGCTCCTTCGTGCTACCGGATGGGGGACGTCTGCACGGCTTCGAAGTCGACGACCGATCGGTTGTAGTCGATGATCGCGCTCAGCTCCGACTGGCGGGCGCGCGACAGGTCGCGCTGGGTCTGCAGCACCTCGAACGTGCTCGCCAGGCCGACCGCGAAGCGCTTGTTGTCGGCGGTGAGCTTCTGCTCGGCCAGCTCGCGCGCGCGGGTCGTGGCTTCGACGCGGCGCAGGTTCGTGTTGACGTCGCGTCCCGCCTGCCGCACCTGCGTCGTCACCGCCATCTCGAGATTCTGCAGGTTCTGCCCGTCCTGCTGTTTCTGCAGCTTCAACTGCGCGAATGCCGCGTCGGCGTTGCTCGTCCCGAGCGGGTATGAGACGTTGACGCCGAAGCTCCAGGTCTTGAAATCGTTGCCGAACACGTCGTGCAGCGCGTCGGTGAAACCGCGCACCGTCTGGCCCGTGACGATCGACGAGCCGTCGATGGCGTTGGTGCCGTAGATGTTCTGCGTGCCGGCGATGCCGGTCAGCCCGTAGCGCGCCGTCAGGTCGACTGCCGGCAGCTTCTGGTTGCGCGCGTACGCCATGTTGATGTCCGTGTTCTGCATCGTCTTCTTGAAGGACTGGATGTCGGTGCGGTTCTGCAGCGCGTTCTTGACCGCGGCGTCGACGTTGATCGCGCGCGGCGCCAGCGTCGGCTGCTCACTTGGCACGAAGCGCGCCGTCCAGAAGTCGGGCTGGTTCGGGTTCATGAGCAGGGTGCGCAGCTGGTCCTGCGCCGTCTCAATCGCCGCCTGCGAGACGATGACCCCTTCTTCGTTGCTCGCGACCTCGGCTTCGGCCGAGACGATGTCGATCTGCGCCATCGTGCCGACCTCGACGCGCGTCTGGTTGTTCTTGAGCGATGTCTTCGAGACGTCGAGCGACTGCTGCGCCACCTCGAGCCCCGAGATCGAGCCGATGAGCTGGTAGTAGGCGGCCCGCACGTTGCGCGCCGTCTGCGTGATCCGCTCCTGCAGCTGGATGTCGGCGGCGCTCGCCAGATTCTGGCTCAGCGCGAGCTGCTGCCGCGTCGCGTCGATCTTGAAATTGCGCAGCAGCGGCTGTGTAAAGGTGGCGTTGAAATCCGATCCGAGCTCGGGACTGAACAGGGTGTACGACGCAGTCGAGGTGGCGCGCGTGCCGTCGAAGGCTACCTGATAGCTGGCGCCGCCCCACTTGAGCAGCTGCTGCACGCCGGCCGTCGCCGCCACGCTGCCGCTCGTCACCACGTTGACGCCGCTCGCCGACAGGAAGTCGGTCGGCGGGGCGGTCGCGTTCCGCTGGCTCACCGTCGAAAACAGCGTCGGCGCGTAGGCCGAGATCGCGCGCGAGATCCCGAGCACCTGGATCTGGGGATTCAGCTTCTCGATCTGCACGCCGAGGTTGTTCTCGAGCGCCAGCTTCACGGCCTCGTCGATCGACAGCGGCGTCCCCTGGACGATGGCCTCCCCACCGGGTGACGGCGGCAGTGACGGCGCCGTTCCCTGGGTCTGTCCGGAAACGGACAACGGCAGTGCGGAAACGAACACGACGACCGCCACGCCGATCGCCGCCGGACGCGCGAACAAGGCCCGGAATTGCTGGTACAAACGCATTACAGTGCTCTCCAAAGTGTTGTGCCGACGAATGTCACGCCGACCTGTAGCAAGAACCAGTGCGGCCCTATGTTGGACGGCCCGAAACGCCGTCCGGTTCTCTTGGTGTGTAAAAGTATTGGGCATCATGCGCACGCCTACGTTTGTGAAGCTGGTGCCTCTGGCGCTCCTGGCCGCGGTTGCGCTGCCGACCGCCCAGGCGCCCGCCGCCTTTCCCCTGACCGTCGACAACATCATGCGAGGTCCTGACCTGGTCGGCTACCCGCCCGAAAACCTGCGCTGGGCGGCCGACTCGCGGACGCTCTACTTCGACTGGCGCCGGCCGGGCGAAGAGGACGCCTCGACGTACTCGGTCGGGCGCGACGGTGGACTGCCGGTGAAGCTGACCGAGGCGCAGACCAGGACGGTGCCGCCGCCGAACGGGCGCTGGGACAAGGCGCACGCGCGTGTGGTGTTTGCCGACCACGGCGACATCGTGCTGCTCGACGCCGCCGGCACGCGCCGGATGATCACGCGCACCAGCGCGACCGAGACGAGCCCGCGATGGGTGCGGCACGACACCGCAATCACCTACGTGCGCGACGGCAACCTCTATCTTGCCGCGCTCGACGGCGCCGGTGTGCAGCAGTTGACCGACAACGGATCAAAGAAGCCGGAGCCGCGGCTGACCGACAGCCAGAAGTTTCTGCGCGATCAGGAAGAGCAGCTGCTCGACGCGGTCAAGGAGGCGCACGACCGGAAGCAGAAGGCGGACGACAAGGAGAAGCAGGAGAAGCTGCCGGCGCTCGAGCTCCAGGATCGCCAGACGGTCGTCGATCTGATGCTGTCGCCAGACGAGACGCACGTGTTCGCCGTGGTCGGCGAGCGTCCCGCCGGCGCGCGCACCGTCGTCGTGCCCAGTTGGGTCAACGAGACCGGTTACGTCGAGGACATTCCCGGCCGGACGGCGGTTGGCGATACCCAGAACCGGCTTCTGCTCGCGATCATCAATGTGAAGACCGCGAAATCGGTGTGGGCCGATGCCGGCTTCGCCGGCTCTCCGCCGGACGCTCCATCGAGCGCAGGGAGGAAACCGGAGCGTGACATCCGCTGGTCGATGCCCGCGCTGTCGGAGGATGGCACGCTGGCGGTCGCCGGCGCGCGCTCAGCCGACAACAAGGACCGCTGGTATGTCACCGTCGATCCCGAGAGCGGCAAGACCCGCAGCATCGACGTGCTGCACGACGATGCCTGGATTCGCGAAGCGGGCGGCGGGTTCGGCGCGCCGGGCGCGGCATTTCTGCCCGACAACAAGCGCGTGTGGTTTCTGTCCGAGCGCGACGGCTGGATGCACCTCTACACGATCGACGTCACCGATCCCGCCGCGAAGGCGAGGCAGCTGACGTCGGGCAAGTGGGAAGTCACGGAGGCCACGCTGTCGAGTGACGGCCGCCGGTTCTACCTCACCACCACGGAAGTCCATCCGGGCGAACGTCAGGTGTATACCGTTCCGATCGACGGCGGCGCGCGCACCCGGCTGACCTCGATGAGCGGGTCGAACCAGGCGGTGGTCTCGCCCGATGATTCGACGCTCGCTCTGATCTACTCGTACAGCACCAAGCCGCCCGAGGTCTACGTGATGGCGAATGCCGCCGGCGCGAAGGCCACGCAGGTGACCACCAGTCCGACGCCGCAGTGGCGCAGTTTCCCGTGGATCGATCCGCAGGTGATCACTTACCCGGCGCGTGACGGAGCCGAGGTGCACGCGCGACTCTTCACGCCCGAAATGATCGGCGCCAGGCGCGATCCGCTGCATCCCGGTGTCGTGTTCGTGCACGGCGCCGGCTACCTGCAGAACGCGCACCGCTACTGGTCCGACTACGCGCGCGAGTACATGTTCAACAACCTCCTCGCGTCGCGCGGCTACGTTGTCCTCGACGTCGACTACCGCGCCAGCGCCGGCTACGGCCGCGACTGGCGCACCGCAATCTACCGCCACATGGGCGGCAAGGATCTCGAGGACGTCGTCGACGGCGCGACCTACCTAGCGGCGAAGGAACAGGTGAACCCGAAGCGGATCGGGGTATACGGCGGCAGCTATGGGGGGTTCATCACGCTGATGGCGATGTTCACGACGCCGGACGTCTTCGCGGCCGGAGCGGCGCTGCGCCCGGTCTCCGACTGGGCCCACTACAACCACGGCTATACGTCGAACATTCTCAACGTGCCGCAGACCGACGCCGAGGCGTATCGACAGAGCTCGCCGATCTATTTCGCCGCCGGACTCAAGGGAGCGCTGCTCATCTGTCACGGCATGGTCGACACGAACGTGCTGTTCCAGGATTCCGTGCGGCTGGTCGAGCGGCTGATCGAGCTGCACAAGGAGAACTGGCAGTTCGCCCCTTACCCGGTGGAGAACCACGGCTTCCTGCGCAACGCGAGCTGGGCCGACGAATACACGCGGATCCTCAAGCTGTTCGAAGACAACCTCCGGACCGGCAAAGGGAAGACGTCGTGAGCCGTCTGCGCACGGCCGGCGTGCTGCTGGCCTTCGCCGTGCCGCTCGCGGCGCAGCAGCCGATCGACGTGCGCGCCCGCACCACTCGTCCGGGCGACGTGTTCCTGGTGACCGTGGCGAGCGGCGTCGCCCCGTCGGTTCGGGTGTTCGATCGCGACTGGCCGGCGTATCCGGCGAGCGGCGGGACGTGGCGGGCGCTGGTCGGCATCGATCTCGACACGAAGCCGGGGCGCTACGAGCTGACCGTGCGCATGGGCGAGTCCTTCGCCCGCCGCACCGTCACCGTACAGCCGCGGGTCTTTCCGACGCGGCGTCTCAGCGTCGATCCGGACCTGGTCCATCCGCCCGCCGATCAGCAGGCCCGCATCGAGCGCGAGACGCGCGAGGTGACCGAGATCTGGGACCATCCCGCGCCGAAACGTTTGTGGGGCGCGCCATTCGAGGCGCCGGTGCCGGATGCGGCGAACAGCGCGTTCGGCACGCGCAGCATCTACAACGGCGAAGCCCGATCGCCGCACACCGGCGCGGACTTTCTCAGTCCCGCCGGCCGTCCGATCCATGCCCCGAACGATGGCCGCGTCGTGCTCGCCGCGCCGCTGTATTTCAGCGGCAACACCGTCATCATCGATCACGGACTCGGCGTGTTCTCGCTGCTCGCGCACCTGTCGGAGATTGACGTGAAGGCCGGCGACACGGTGACGCGCGGCGAGCTGGTCGGGAAAGTGGGCGCGACCGGACGGGTGACCGGTCCGCACCTGCACTGGGCGGTCCGCGTCGGCCATGCGCGGGTCGACCCGCTCGCATTGCTGGCGGTGGCCGGGTCAACGGCCGGCGGTCCGCAACAGGAAGGACAGTAGCGGGGCGATCGCCGCCAGCGGACATGCCGCACGTCGATGGCTCCGCTGTAGACTGGGCCGCACATGACTGACGCCGACGTGCTCGATCTGTTCCGCCACGCGGGTGCGCTGCTCGAGGGGCACTTCACGCTCTCGTCGGGGCTGCACAGCGATCGCTATCTGCAGAGCGCGCTGGTCCTGCAGCATTCTGATTTCGCCGAGCAGCTCGGACGTGAGCTGGGGGAGCGGACGAAGCACCTGCAGCCGACGGCCGTACTGTCCCCCGCGCTGGGCGGCATCGTGATCGGTCAGGAAGTCGGCCGCGCGCTGCAGGTCCGCGCGATCTTCGCCGAGCGACAGGACGGCCGGCTGACGCTGCGCCGCGGCTTCACGCTCGACTCCGCCGATCGGGTGCTGATCGTCGAGGACGTCATCACGACCGGCGGCTCGACGCGCGAGACGATCGCCGTTGCGGAAGCCGCCGGCGCGCAGGTCGTCGGCGCCGCCTCGATCGTCGATCGCGGATCCGACGCGGCTCGGCTCGATGTGCCGCTGCAGTCGCTGGTCAAGATGCAGGTGGCCGCCTACGAGCCGGCCGCCTGTCCTTTGTGCGCGTCGGGCGTGCCCGTGGTGAAGCCTGGCAGCCGCGCCTGACGAGGAGGCTTGGAGCCCGGGCGCACCCTCTGCATGCGCACGATCAAGCTGACCGTCGCCTACGACGGCACCGGTTTCGTCGGATGGCAGCGGCAGGCGAGCGGGACGTCGATCCAGGGGCTGATAGAGGACGCCCTGGCGCGCATCGACGGCGGCGCGGTGACGCTGCACGGGGCCGGGCGGACCGACGCCGGCGTCCACGCCACCGGTCAGGTGGCGAGCGCGCGTATCGGCTGTCCTCATGACGAAGCGACGCTGCTGCGGGCGCTGAACGCCCACCTGCCGCCCGCGGTGCGCGTTTGCGACGTGTGTGTCATGTCGGACGACTTCCACGCGCGATTCAGCGCCACGGCCAAGACCTACGAATACCGAATCTGGAACGGCCCGATCGTGCCGCCGGCGCTGCGGCTCTACGTCTGGCACGTCCCGCAGCCGCTCGACCTGCCGTCGTTGCAGCAGGGGGCCGACACGATTCCCGGCCAGCACGACTTTGCCGCCTTCCAGGGAAAGGGCGCGACGCCCCGCTCCACCGTGCGTCGGGTGCGGTCGGCGGAGTGGCGACAGGCCGCCGATGGCTCGCTGGTGTTCGAGATTCGTGGCGGCGGCTTCCTGCGCCATATGGTGCGCCGCCTGGTGGGCACGCTCGTCGAGATCGGGCACCGCCGCCGCGACCCGATGGATCTCGAGCGCCGGTTCGCCGATCGCGACCGCTCCCTGACCGGCCGCACCGCCCCTCCCGAGGGGCTGTTTCTCATCAAGGTGGAGTACGATACGCGACGGGCATCATGAGCCTCGAGAACATCCTGGCAGACGTGCAGCCCGGTTCGGTCGAGGAGTCGCTGGCGCGGCAGGTCGACTTCGACCGGCTGCCGGCGCACATCGCCGTGATCATGGACGGCAACGGCCGCTGGGCGGCGCAGCGCCACCTGCCGCGCGTCGAAGGGCACCGCGCCGGCATCGAGTCGGTCCGCGCCGTCGTCGAGGGCTCGGCGCAGCTCGGCATCCGGGTGCTGACGCTCTACGCCTTCTCGGTCGAGAACTGGAAGCGGCCGCCCGCCGAAGTCTCGACGCTGATGCTGCTGCTCAAGCGCTACCTGCGCTCCGAGCTGAACACGCTGCTCAAGAACGACATCCGCTTCCAGCCGATCGGCCGCATCGACGATCTCGCGCGCGACGTGCAGCACGAGCTGCGCGCCGCGGAACAGAAGACGGCGAACAACCGCGGCATGCTGTTCAACATCGCGCTCAACTACGGTGGCCGCGCCGAGATCGTCGAGGCGGCGAGGAAGATGCTCGCCGCCGGTGTGAAGCCGGACGCGATCGACGAACCGACGTTCTCGAACTACCTCTACACCGCCGGCCAGCCGGATCCGGATCTGCTGATCCGGACGAGCGGCGAGATGCGGGTCAGCAATTTCCTGCTGTGGCAGATCGCCTACGCCGAGATCTGGGTCACCGACACGCTCTGGCCCGACTTCCGCAAAGGCCATCTCTTCGAAGCGGTCCTCGCGTATCAGAAGCGCGAACGCCGCTACGGCGGCATCAAACAGCCGGCCGTGGCCGGACGCTGACCGCCGGTGGCAGAAGACAGCAGCCAGAAATCAGAAGACAGAATCCAGCAGGTGGAAGGTAGCAGACTGTGACACGGGTCTTGTCAGCGTTGGTGCTGTTGCCCGTCGTCATTGGGACGATCTGGTTTCTGCCGCCGGCCGGGACGCTCGGGCTGGCCGTGGTCGCCGGCGTGCTCGCGTTGATCGAATTCAGCGCGATCGCCAGGGCGTTTGGTATCGACGTGCCACGGGTCGTGGCCGGCGCTGCGATGATTCTCGTCATCGTCGTGATGGCGTGGGGCGATCTCGTCGACCAGCATCGGGCGATGGAAGGCGGCTACCTCCTGTTCCCCAACTACCTGCCGGTTGTCCTGCTCTCGGCGCTGCTCGTCGGCGGGGCCGTCGCCGTCGGGCGAGGCAAACCAGGACCTGGCGTGCTGGCGGACGTCGCCGGGACGCTGTTCGCGCCGCTCTATCTCGGGCTGCCGCTCGGCGCGCTCGCCTGGGTCCGCGGCAACTGGTGGTTCGCGGTCGGCACCGGCATCGACGGACGCGCGGCGGTGCTGCTGCTGCTCGGAGTCATCGTCGTGAGCGACTCCGCGCAGTACTACACCGGCCGTGCGTTCGGCCGCCGTCCGCTCGCGCCCGCGATCAGTCCCAAGAAAACAGTCGAGGGGGCGATCGGCGGTGTGGTGTTCGGGACGGCCGCCACGATGATCGGCGGCCACTACATCTTCTTCACCACGCCGCTCTGGATCGTCGGCCTGCTCGGCGCCGCGCTCGCGTTCCTCGGCATCGTCGGCGATCTGTTCGAGTCGCTGCTGAAACGCAGCGCGGGCGTCAAGGACTCGTCGAACCTGATCCCCGGCCATGGCGGCGTCCTCGACCGCATCGACAGCTGGCTGTTCGCCGCGCCGGTGTACTACATGTTCGTCCGCTTCATCGCATGAACCTTTTCCACCTGCCATCTTCTGTGTCCCGGCTCCTGCCGTGAAAGGGATCGCGATCCTCGGCTCCACCGGCTCGATCGGGCAGAGCGCGCTCGCGGTGGTCGACGCCCATCCCGACAAGCTGCGGGTCGTCGCGCTGGCGGCGGGCGGCAACGCCGAACGGCTCGGCGAGCAGGTGAAGAAATATCAGCCGTCGCGTCATGCGCTCGCCGCCGACCGCGGACCGGAGTGTCTGATCGACATTGCGACGCACCCCGACGCCGACGTCGTGCTGTTTGCCTCGTCGGGCACCGCCGCGCTCGACGCGGTGCTCGCGGCCATCGAGGCGGGAAAGACGATCGCGCTCGCCAACAAGGAGATCCTGGTGATGGCCGGATCGGTGGTGATGGCGGCGGCCAAGCGCCGAGGGGTCGCGGTGCTGCCGGTCGACAGCGAGCACAACGCGATTCACCAGTGTCTGCACGGCCGCGCCCCGGCTGAGGTGCGCAAGCTGCTGCTCACTGCGTCGGGCGGACCGTTCCGGACGCTCTCTGCCGACCGTCTGGCGCATGTCACCGCCGCCGACGCGCTGCGTCATCCGACGTGGCGCATGGGGCCGAAGATCACGATCGACTCGGCAACCCTGATGAACAAGGGGCTCGAGGTGATCGAGGCGCGCTGGCTGTTCGACGTCGGCGCCGACCGGATCGAGGTGCTGGTGCACCCGCAGTCGATCGTCCATTCCATGGTGGAGATGATCGACGGATCGGTGATCGCGCAGCTCGGCGTCACCGATATGCAGCTGCCTATTCAGTATGCGCTGTCGTATCCCGAGCGCTGGCGCGCGCCGCTGCCGCCGCTCGACCTGGCGCGCGCCGGACGCCTGGAGTTCGAGGCGCCGGATCTCGGGCGCTTCCCATGCCTGGCGCTCGCGTTCCGGGCGCTGGGCGGCGCCGAGGGGCTGTCGATTGTGTTGAACGCCGCCAACGAGATCGCCGTCTCAGCGTTCATGGACGGGCGCCTCGCCTTCCCGGGGATCGGCGACGTGATAGCCCGAACGATGGATGCCTACGAAGGGGACGGCGGTGGCCATGTAGCAGGACTCGACGACGTCCGAAAGATCGATCGCTGGGCGCGGGCCTTCGCGGCCCGGACGACCGCTGGGGTACAATCGACCTCTTGACCATCCTCGCTTTCCTGTTCGTGCTAGGCGTGCTGATCTTCGTGCACGAGCTCGGCCATTTCCTGATGGCCCGGCGGATCGGCGTCCGGGTGCTCACGTTCTCGCTCGGCTTCGGGCCGAAACTGATCAACGTCAAGCGCGGCGACACCGAGTACTGCATCAGCGCAGTTCCGCTCGGCGGCTACGTCAGGATGGCGGGCGAGAACCCCGAGGACTCGCCCACCGGTTCGGCCGACGAATTCCTCTCGAAGGGCAAGTGGCAGCGGTTTCAGGTGCTCATCATGGGTCCGGTGATGAACCTGCTGCTGTCGATCGTCGTGATGACGGTGGTCTTCTATCAGGGGGCCCAGGTGCCCCTCTTCGAGCAGCAGGCGGTGGTGGTCGGCAGCTTCGCCGACAACTCGGTGGCGCAGAAGGCCGGCGTGCGGGTCGGCGACCGGATCATTGCGGTCGACGGCAGGCCTACCGACACCTGGGATCAGTTCTCGATGGCGATCGTGCCGAAGGCGAAGCGGTCGGTCGGCCTGTCGCTCGTTCGTGCCGGAACCCCGGTCGCCGTCACGGTCGTGCCCGACGCCCAGGGCAAGTACGAGATGGGCGACATCGGCGTGCAGCCGTTCGTGCACCCGGAGGTCGACGAGATCTACCTGGGGCAGCCTGCCGCCGAAGCGGGCCTGCAGCACCGCGACGTGATTCTCGGAGCCGGCGGCGAACCGGACATCACCTACGACCATCTCATCACGAAAATCCGCGGCAGCGAGGGGAAGCCCCTCGTGCTGACGGTCAGGCGCGGCAACACCGTCATGCCGATCACCGTGACGCCGCGCATGAGTGGCGACGTCGTGATGATGGGCGCGCAGCTGCGCCCCTACGAGACGAAGACCGTCGATCCCGGGCCGCTGCAGGCCTTCACGCTGTCGATCGACAAGAACTGGGAGTGGGCCAAGCTGATCGTGCAGACGCTGGTCGGGCTCTTCACGCGCGAGACGTCGGTCAAGCAACTGATGGGACCGGTGGCGATCGCCGATCTCTCGGGCAGCGCGGCGCAGGCCGGCTGGATTCAGCTCTTCAGCCTGATGGCGATGATCAGCCTGAACCTCGGACTGCTGAATCTGATGCCGATTCCCGTCCTCGACGGCGGTCACATCTTCATCCTCGCGCTCGAAGGACTCGCCCGCCGCGATTTCAGCATCAAGGTGAAGGAGAAGGTGCTGCTGGCCGGCTTCGTCCTGCTGCTCGCCCTGATGGTCACCGTCATCTACAACGACCTGATGCGCATCCAATGGATCGAAAAGCTGGTGCCCTGGCGTTAGCCGGCGTCCTGGCGCTTGCCGGGCTGACGCCGCGTGCTCAGGAACGGGAGCCGGTCGGCACCGGCACGTTCTCCATCCTCGGCTACGATCCCGACACCGGTGAGCTCGGCGCGGCGGTTCAGTCGCGCGTCTTCTCGGTCGGCAACGGTGTGCTCTGGGCCGAAGCCGGGGTCGGGGTCGCCGCGACGCAGGCCATCGTCGACGTCGGCTACGGACCGAAGGCGCTGGCGCTGCTGCGCGACGGTCTGACGCCCGGCGCGATCGTCACGGCCATTCTCGACAGCGATCCCGATCCCGGCTATGCGGGTCAGCCGTGGCCGAAGGCCGGACGCCAGTTCGCCGTGATGAACCCGAAAGGGGAATACGCGGCATACACCGGCCCGCAGGCGGACGCATGGGCCGGCAACAAGGCCGGCCGGTACTGTACCGCCCAGGGCAACATCCTCGCGGGCGAAGCGGTGGTCACCAACATGGTGAAAGGCTTCGAGGAGACCAAAGGTCCGCTCTCGCTGCGGCTGGTCGCGGCGCTCGAGGGCGGCCAGGCGGGCGGCGGCGACACCCGCGGTCAGCAATCGGCGGCGCTCGTCGTCGTCAAGAAGGACTGCGGCGTCTGGCTGCACAACGACAGCGTGCTGCGGCTGCAGGTCGACGACAACCCCGAGCCGATCAAGGAACTGCGGCGGCTGGTCGAGAAATCGGTGGCGGCATCATCACGCGCCCGCCGCGCGCGCCCCGGCTGCGAAGGCGTGAACGGCGGACCGAAGTAGGCCGGACCGTCAGGCCGGCGAACCGGCGGGTTCGCCCTACTTCTTCTTCTTGCGCGTGGGCGGGGCGATTCGCGCGTAATCGGCCTCGGCGGCGATGTAGATCGGCTCCATCCAACGGTGTTCCTGCTTCTCCAGCACCGGTTTGAGCAAGTCGCGCGCGGCCGCCTTGTCGTTGCGGAGCAGCGCTTCGACGGCCTCCATGTAGGTGCCGGAGATCGAGCCGGTGCCCTTGGGCGTCTTCGAGGTCAGCGATCCCGGCAGCGTGATCGCCGGCGCTGCCTCGGCCTCGTCAGGCGGGGAGGGGCGCGGGCCCGCCTCGACGCCGGCCCGTCGCGCCGCGAGGTAGCCGAACAGCCCCGGATCCGGACACTTGGCGTACTCGTCGTGCGCCTGCAGGTAGTCGGCCAGCAGATAGAGCGACAGCCCGCTGCCGCAATGCGCGTCGGGCAGCGCGTCGGCCGCCTTCCGGTACTCGCGCAGCGCCACGTCGAACTTGCGGATGACGATGAAGCCGCGCCCGCGCTCGAGGTGAATGGCGGGCGTGTCGGCGTGCCCTTCGAGTGCGCGGGTGAGCGTTTCGAGCGAGTCGCCGACGAGTCCGAGGCCGCGCTGCGCCCGGGCGAGGCGCAGGATCGCTTCGGCGCTCGACGGGTCGTGCGACACCTCCGCGCGCGCCTGTGAGGCTTCGTCTTCGAGCCGCGCCCGCTCGGCCCGCGGCAGCGGCGGCGGATAGAGCGGCTCCTTCAGGAGCGACATCGTCTCTGGCTGCTGCGCGAGCAGCGCCGCGAACGCCAGTGGCAGCAGATGCATGCTCTGTATAACGTACCCTATCGGGGTGACTCCCAGAACCAGCGTGCGATGCGAGCGAGCGCGGCGAGGCGAGGAATCCGCGGAACGCCGCTGTGTGAGAAGCGAGCGAGCGCCGCGCGAGGAATCCGCGGAAGGCCGCTGTTTGCGAAGCGAGCGAGCGCAGCGACGCGAGTCACGCGCCCGGCGCGCGCCGACCGAGCGGCGCGCAAGGGCGCGTGTAGGGGAGTCCGAGGGGCAAAGCCCCTCGGTTAATAATGCCTCGTGAGCTGAAACCGATGCTCGCGCTCGCCACGCCGGTCGTCCTGGCCGAGCTCGGGTGGGTGACGATGGGGATCGTGGACACGCTGGTGGTCGGCCGTCTTGGCGCGGCCGCCATCGGCGCCGTCGGTCTCGCCAGCATGCTGTTTTTCGCGGTCGCGGTCTTTGCGATGGGGCTGCTGCTCGGGCTCGATCCGCTCGTGGCGCAGGCGTTCGGCGCCGGCCGTCTCGACGAATGTCATCGATGGCTGGTCGATGGCCTCTGGCTCTCGTTCTTCGTCGCCGTACCCACCGTAGCGCTGCTCTACCTGCTCCGCGCCACGCTGGGGCTCTGGGGCCTTCCGCAGGACGTGTTGGTCCTCGTCCGGCCGTATCTTGCGATCCTGATCTGGAGCCTGCCGCCGCTGCTGCTCTACGTGGCCTGCCGGCGCTACCTGCAGGGCATGAACCTGGTGCGGCCGGTCACGTTCGCGCTCGTCTCGGCGAACCTGGTGAACGCCTTCTTCAACTGGGTCCTGATCTTCGGACACCTGGGCGCGCCGGCGATGGGTGTGCCGGGCTCCGCCGTGGCCACGCTCCTGGCGCGGATCTTCATGGCGCTGGCGCTGCTCGGCGCCATCGTGCAGCACGAGGCGCGCGTCGTGCCGAAGCTGCGCGACACACCGATGGCGGCCGACCTGGCCCGGCTGCGGCGCCTGTTCGCGCTGGGTCTGCCGGCAGCGGGGCAGATGGTGTTCGAGGTCGGGGTGTTCTCCGCGGCGACCGCGCTTGCCGGGCGCGTGTCGGCGGATGCGCTGGCGGCTCACCAGATCGCGCTCAACATGGCCGCCTTCACCTTTATGGTGCCGCTCGGCGTCGCGTCGGCCGCCGCGGTTCGCGTCGGACAGGCAATCGGGCGCGGCGATCCTCGAGGCGCAATGCGATCCGGCTGGACCGCCATCGTCATCGGCGCAGCCTTCATGGCGAGCGCCTCCGCGGTGTTCCTTCTCGCGCCACACGCGCTGATGCGCGCCTTCACCGACGACCCGGCGGTTGCGCATCTCGGAGCAAGCCTCCTGTTCGTCGCCGCGGTGTTCCAGCTCTTCGACGGCGTGCAGGGCGTCACGACCGGCGCGTTGAGAGGACTCGCCGACACGCACACCGCGATGCTCTGGAATCTCGGCGGCCACTGGCTCATCGGCCTGCCACTCGGGTACTACCTGTGTTTCTACCGGGCATATGGCGTGGTCGGCCTGTGGTGGGGACTGTCGACCGGGCTGATCATCTGCGGCGTGGCGCTCCTGCTCGTGTGGATCGGCAGAGCCGCGGGTCTTGCGGCGGATTCCCGGTAGCGCCAGAAGACAGGAAGCAGAAGTCGGATGGCAGAGGGCCGGCAGGCCCGACCTTCAGCTCCGCCGAGCGTACTTGTGCTCGACGTAGTTGTCGAGAAGCTCGCGGAACGCCACGGCGAGTTCGTCGTAGGTGCCGCGCAGCGTCGTTGCGTGAACGCCGTCGATGAAGACCGGGCAGTTCGGAGCCTCGCCGGTCCCGGGCAGGCTGATGCCGATATTGGCGGCCTTGGATTCGCCCGGGCCGTTCACGACGCAGCCCATGACCGCCAGGGTCATCGTCTCTACACCCTCGTACTGCTTTTTCCACTCTGGCATGCGTTCGCGGACGTAGTCCTGCGTGCGCTCGGCGAGCTGCTGGAACGTGCTGCTGGTGGTGCGTCCGCAGCCCGGGCATGCGGTGACGCTCGGCGAGAACGCACGCAGTCCGAGCGCCTGGAGCAGCTCGCATGCGGCGTAGACCTCTTCGCGCCGGTCGCCGCCCGGCCGCGGCGTCAGCGACACGCGGATCGTGTCGCCGATCCCCTCGTGGAGCAGAATCCCCATCGCCGACGCCGACCAGACGAGTCCCTTCGTGCCCATCCCAGCCTCGGTCAGACCGAGGTGGAGCGGCTGGTCGGTGCGGCGCGCAAGCGCCCGGTAGATCGAGATGAGATCGCTCGGCCGCGACGTCTTGCAGGAGATGATGATCTGATCGCGGCGAAGGCCGGATTCAAGCGCCAGCTCGGTCGACTGCACTGCGGAGAGCACCATGCACTCGTTGATGATCTCTTCCGAGCTGTGCCCGAGGCTGCGGTCGGTGTTCTCCTGCATCTTCGCGACGACCAGCTCCTGGTTGAGCGAGCCGCCGTTCACGCCGATGCGCACCGGCTTGTTCCGATCGCGCGCCACCCCGCAGATCGTGGCGAACTGCTCGTCGCGGCGCCGGCCGGTGCCGACGTTCCCTGGATTGATGCGGTACTTGTCGAGCGCCGCCGCGCAGGCCGGATAACGCGTCAGGAGCAGATGTCCGTTGTAGTGGAAATCGCCGATCAGGGGAGCCGTGACTCCGGCATCGAGCATCCGCTGCTTGATCTCGGGCACCGCCGCGGCCGCTTCCGGAAGGTTGACGGTGACCCGGACCATCTCCGATCCCGCCTCGGCCAGCTCGATGCACTGCTGCGCCGTCGCTTGCGCGTCAGCCGTATCGGTCATCGTCATCGACTGCACGACGACCGGCGCGCCGCCGCCAACTTGAACATTTCCCACCCGGACGCCGATACGTTTGTGGAGTTTCAGTACGGTGGGCATCTCGGCGGTGGGCTTCCGGTAATTCTACCACCCGGCCCTTTTCTTGCACTGAGCGTCCTACCAGGGGGAAGAAGATACCAATGAGACTGATGAGTATGGTGCGTCCGGGGGTCCTGCTGCTGGCGATGGCTGTTCCGGTCGCGGCCGAGCAGGCTCCGCGTAGCGCGGCAGCGGCGTCGCAGGCCGCGGTCACGTCCGCCGACATCCAACGGCTTCAGGATCAGGTCTATGACGTGAGTAACGAGGTTTCGCGCCTGCGTTCGCGCGATCAGGCCGGTGCCGATCGTCTGCAGACGCGTCTCGACGATGCGCGCGACGAGGTGACGTATCTGCGGGTGAAGATGCGCAGGGAAGGCTCGGTCAGCCGCGACGAGTACACGGAGGCACGCAGCGCGATCGAGTCGATCCGCGGCGAAACGCGCGGGATGGCGAATCCTGGCGCCGCGCAAGGCGCTGACGTCCATCAGGGGAACTCGACCTGGTCAAATGGCGGGACGGCCGGCGGCAACGCCGCTCCAGCGCCTGTCGACGAGGGCCGGTCGCCGACCGTCAGCGCTCCGGCGCCGACCAGCGGCCAGGCGTCCTCGACCCGCCGGAACGAAGTGCCCTCGGGAACCGAGCTCGACGTGCGTCTCGAACGCGGCCTCAATTCGGGCACGGCCCAGGTCGAGGATCGCTTCTCGGCGACGACCCTCGCGAACCTGTATCAGGGCAGCGACGTATTGATCCCGGCGGGTTCGACGCTGCGCGGTGTCGTCAGCTCGGTCACCAAGGCGACGCGGACCGAGCGCAAGGGCGCGCTGACGGTGGCGTTCGATCAGATCACGATCAACGGCAGGGCTTATCCGATCCACGCGACCGTGTCGCAGGCGCTCGAGAGCGAGGGGATTCGTGGCGAGGCCGGCAAGATCGGCGCGGGTGCGGGCGTCGGGGCGATTCTCGGCGGCATCCTCGGCGGCGCCAAGGGCGCGGTGCTCGGCATCCTGATTGGCGGCGGCGGCACGATCGCCGCCACCGAAGGCAAGGACGTCGACCTGGCCGCCGGCAGCATTTTGCGCGTCAAGATGGAACAAGCGCTGATCGTGAAGTGACGTCTTACTCTTCCAGATCCGTCAGGGCGGCGCGAGCCGCCTTGACGGTCACCTCCACGTCCCGCTCGGTGTGCGCGCCCGAGAGGAACCAGGCTTCGAACTGCGACGGGGGCGGATAGACGCCGCGCGCCAACATGCCTCGGAAGAACGCCGCGTAGCGTGAGGTGTCGGCGGTCAGCGCCGACGACAGATCGCGGACGGGCTGTGCCGTGAAGAACGGCGTCACGAGCGAGCCGAACGCGTTGACCTGCATCGCGACGCCGGCGTCGCGCGCCGCCTCCGCAAGTCCGGCGGCGAGCCGCGCGCCGAGTTTCGATAGGTGCCTATAGAGCTTGGGCGACAGCTCCGCCAACGACCACAGTCCGGCGCTCATCGCCAGCGGGTTTCCTGACAACGTGCCCGCCTGATACACCGGTCCTGACGGCGCGACGAGCGACATCAGGTCGGCCCTGCCGCCGTAGGCGCCGACCGGCAGCCCCCCGCCGATAATCTTTCCGAGGCACGTCAGGTCTGGCTTGATGCCGAAAATCTGCTGGGCGCCGCCGGGCGCCGCGCGGAAACCCGAGATCACCTCGTCGAAAATCAGCAGCGCGCCGTGTCGGGTCGTGAGCTGGCGCAATCCGTCAAGGAAGCCGTCGCGGGGCGCGACGACGCCCATGTTGCCGGCGATCGGCTCGACGATCACCGCGGCGATCTCTCCCCCGAACCGGACGAAGAGCGTGTCCACCGACGACAAATCGTTGTACTTCGCCAGCAGCGTGTCGGCCGCCGCCGCCTTCGGCACACCAGGGCTGGTGGGCACGCCGAGCGTCAGCGCGCCGGATCCCGCCTGGACCAGAAAGGCGTCGGCGTGGCCGTGATAGCAGCCCTCGAACTTGACGATCCGTTCGCGGCTGGTGGCGGCACGGGCGACGCGGACCGCGCTCATCGCCGCTTCGGTCCCCGAGTTGACGAATCGCACGCGTTCCAGCGACGGCATCAGCATCGAGACGCGCTGTCCGAGACGCGTTTCGAGGTCAGTCGGTGCGCCGAAGCTGGTGCCGCGCGCCGCCGCGGCGGAGAGCGTTTTCAGCAGACCCTTCGGCGCGTGGCCGTGGATGAGCGGGCCCCACGACATCACGTAGTCGATGTAGGTGTTGCCGTCGGCGTCTTCGAGGCGCGCGCCCTTGCCGCGGGTGACGAACAGCGGCGTCGCGCCGACCGACTTGAAGGCTCGGACGGGACTGTCGACTCCACCGGGCAGGATGCGCGAGGCGGCGGCGAAGAGCTTCGCCGATCTCGCCATGCGTCGTGGACGCATCACTTGCTGATGGCGCCGGCGACCGCCTCCGAGGCCTTGGCGATGAGCGGCGTCAGCAGATCCTCGCCGTTGCTCTTCGCCTTGGCGCTGTCGGACTTGAGTGGCATCAACGTGGCGCCATCGGCCGTCACGATCTTATAGGTCATCGTGATCTCGTCTTTCGCGTGCGTCTGGTACGAGAAGTCCGAGACCGCGACCGCGCTGCCCTCGGCGGCTCCTGCCGCGACGGCGCCGCCGGCGCCCCCCGGGATCGGAATGTAGGCGGCGGTTGTGCCCGCTGCGCGGGCGATCGTGCCGGCCTTGCTCGGACCGGTGCTGCCCGCCTTGCGGTTGATCGTGACCATGAGAATCCGGGGGCATTCCTTCTGCTTCGCTTCCTCGTTGGCCTGCGACGCCAGCTTGGCGTCCAGCATCACCGATTGCAGCGACGGACCCGTCAGGTACGACTCGAAGCTGGCCCGGACCGACGTCGCGACCGCCGGGGCATTGTCCACGCCTTCGACCGACGGCAGGAGCAGCGCGATGCAGACCTTCCCGGGTGCGGGCGCCTGCGGTGGCGTGTGCCGAGGCATGGCGGCGGCGAGCACGATGGCGATCGAAGTCAGCGCGTACATCAAAACCTCCGGGAAAGTGGACACAGTATAGCTGTTGCTGAAAGCGCGGCGCTCCGGGATGGCTCGGGCCATCGCGCGCTCGATCGCGACGCCGCCTCGCGCCCGCGAGACGAACCGCTGTCGCAGCGGGCGCCTGCTACAGGGGCAGCCGCAGAGTCGCGCGACAGCCCCGCGCGCCGGCCCGGTTCTCGAGACTCAGCGTCCCGCCATGGGCTTCGGCGATCTGGCGGCTGAGCGCGAGCCCGATGCCAGAGCCCTGCGGCTTGGTCGTGAAGAACGGCACGAACAGGTTCGAGGTCTCCGGCAGCCCCGGTCCTTCGTCGTCTACCCTGACTTCGAGAAAGCCGTTGGCCGGTGTCCAGCCGATGCTGACCCTGCCGCGCGTTTCGAGGCTCGCGTCGACAGCGTTGCGCACAATATTGATGAGCAATTGCTCGAGCTGGTCGGGATCGGCCTCCACCTGCACGTCTTCGTGCGTCTCGACGGTGATCGGCAGGCGGTTCTCGAGTTCGGCGATCCGGCGCGCCAGCGGCAGGAACCGGATCGGGCGTTCCTGCGGCTTCGGCAGTTTCGCGAGCTGCGCGTACTGGCGCAGGAACCGCCCCAGCGCGCCCGACCGCGTCTCGATCAGGTTCAACCCGTCCTGGATCTCGGCGGCGCGCGGCACGTCGGGGATGCGCGAGATCATCCGGCGAATGCTGTGCGCAATCGACTTGATGGGCGTCAGGGAGTTGTTGATCTCGTGCGAGAGCACGCGCACGATGCGCTGCCAGGCGAGCTGCTGCTCCTCGCGCAGCGCGCGGCTCAGGTCGGCGAACACGAGCAGCTGGTGCGGCCTGCCGTCGCGGTAGAACGTCGATCGGCGGAGCTCGAAGCGGCCGCCGGCGGCGCCGAACGCGTTCTCGATGAGGCGCGGAGTGTCGCCGGTAAGATAGCGCTCGAGGCGCAGCGCGACCGCGTTCTCCCCGACGATGTCCTCGCCGCGCCGGGTCAGCAGGCGTGCCGCCGCAGGATTGGCGAGCACCAGGGTTTCGTGCATGTCGAAGGCGAACACCGCGACGTCGATCGCGCCCATCACGCTGGTCAGCAGCGCCGTCGACTCGACCGCTTCCGACCGCTGCCGCTGGAGCGTATCGCCGAGGGAGTTGATCTCCTTCATCACGAGATCGGCGGCGCTGCCCGGTTTCGCGCCAGTGCTCCGGATGGAGTAGTCCCCCTCGTGCAGCGCGCCGAGCAGGTTGGCGGCGAGGTAGAGCACGCGTGTGACCATCTGGTGCGCCGCGACGGCGCAGCCAATCCACACGGCGAGGACCACGGCTGCGAGGGTCCAGCGCACCTCGAAGCTGTAGCTCTCGCCCCAGACGATCCAGACGAGCGCGAGCGCCGCCGGCAGGCCGCCGAGCAGCGTCAGCCCCATGACCGACTGCTCGAGGCTCCAGTGCCTAGCGGCTGTGCCTGAGGCCATACTGCTGCAAACGTCGATACAGCGCGCTGCGGCTCATGCCGAGCTGCTCCGCGGCGAGCCGGACATCGCCGTTGTGGCGCGCCAGCACGTTTTCGATGAACACCCGTTCGGCGTCTTCGAGCGACAGCGCCTCGGGTCCGGGGGCGCCGGCGCCGGATGCCCGCGGCCGCAGCTGGAGGTGGCGGGCCGCGATGGTGGTCGCCGCGGGATCGGCCAGCAGCACGGCACGCTCGACCGCGTGCGCCAGCTCGCGCACGTTGCCGGGCCAGGCGTGCGCGTGCATCGCGGCCATCGCGTCGGCCTCGAAATCGAGGATCGATCTGCGGTAGCGGGCACCGTAGATGCCGAGAAAGTGCCGCGCCAGCGCCGGCAGGTCGCCGCGGCGATCGCGCAGCGGCGGCAGATGGATCATGACGGTATTGAGCCGATAGAGCAGATCCTCGCGGAAGCGGCCGGCGTCGATCTCGGCGTGCAGGTCCGCGTTGGTCGCCGACAGCACGCGGACGTTGACATAGCGCACCCGCGACGAGCCGACGCGCGCGAACTCGCCGGTCTGGAGCACGCGCAGCAGCTTGGCCTGCAGGCGCATTGGCATCGTGGCGATCTCGTCGAGGAACAGCGTGCCCTCGTCGGCCATCTCGAAGCAGCCGATGCGGTCGACGCGGGCGTCGGTGAACGCCCCCTTCACGTGGCCGAACAGTTCGCTCTCCGCGATCCCCTCGGCGAGCCCGCCGGCGTTCATCGTCACCAGGGGGCGCGTGCGGCGATCGCTGTAGGCATGCAGCCACGCCGCGACGACTTCCTTGCCGGTCCCGTGCTCGCCGGTGATCAGCACGGCCGCGTCAGACGGCGCCACCCGCTCGATCGTCAGGCGGATCTCGCTGATCGACGGCGCGTCGCCGATGAACGGCGGCGTGACGCCGCGCTGCAGCCGCTGGTTGGCTTCCTGGAGACGCTGGCTGCGGCGGACGGCGCGCCGCAGCTCGATCTGGGTCCGGGCCGCGGCGAGCAGCTTCTCGTCGTCCCACGGCTTTTCGATGTAGTCGCGAGCGCCACGCCGCATCGCCTCCACGGCGCCGGCGATCGAGCTCCATGCGGTCATCACCAGCACGGGGAGCGTCCGGTCGAGCGCGCGAAGGCGCTCCATCAGGTCGAACCCTTCCTGGCCAGAGGTCGTGTCGCGGGTGTAGTTGAGATCGAGGAGGGCCAGGTCGAAGTCCGACGCTTCGAGGCGCTCGAGCGCCTCGGCCGGCGAGCGCGCCGGCGTCACCTCGTAGCCTTCGTCGACCAGCAGCAGTCGGAGCGCGTCGATGATGTCCTGCTGGTCGTCGGCGATCAGAATGCGAATCGGTGTGGTCTCGGCCATCCGTTGTGCTGCTTAGACGGCAGTCGCCCGGTCGACGGCGTGTCGCGCGGCTGCGACGGGGCGTCGCGCCGTCGCGACGGGTGCGGACAGCCCCGACCGGAATGCCGCGCATTTCGGCCCGTCACCGCGTGGTACGGGGATTGTTGTCGCCATCAGTCGCGAATGTATAGCAGTATGGTTGCCATTCGTCCCCAGACCGCCGCCCGCGTGCTCGTCGCCGACGACCAGCCCGACGTCCTCGAGGCCCTCCGCTGGCTCCTCACCGGCGAGGGCTATTCCCCGGAATTCGTCAGTTCCACCGACGCCGTGCTCGAGCGGTTGCGCGAGGGCCCGTTCGACCTGCTGCTGATGGACCTCAACTACGGCCGCGACACGACCTCGGGACGCGAGGGGCTCGAGCTCATTCCTCAAATCCGCGCCCACGATCCCTTGCTGCCGATCGTGGTGATGACCGGGTGGGGCAGCGTCGACACCGCCGTCGAGGCCATGCGCCGCGGCGCCCGCAGTTTCGTCCAGAAGCCGTGGGAAGACGTCGCGCTGCTCGAGATCCTGCAGCGCGAGATCGAAGAAGCGCGCGCCACCCGCCGCCGCGACGCCCGCCAGCAGAAGGAGTTCGAGGAAGCCCGTCTCATCCAGCGCGGCCTGCTGCCGACGACGATGCCGCAGACGGCGGCGATCCGGCTGGCCTCGTCGTGGCGCCCGGCCAACGGCGTCGGCGGCGACTGCTTCGACGCGCTCGTCTTCGCCGGCGGCGCGCTCGGCGTCGTCATCGCCGACGTGGCGGGCAAGGGCGTACCGGCGGCGCTCCTGATGTCGAACCTGCAGGCCGCGGTGCGCGCCTTCGCGCAGGACGGCGCCGCTCCCGCCGCCGTCACCGCCAGCGTCAACCGGTTGCTGTGCCGCAACATGGCGAGCGGCCGGTTCGTGACGTTCTGCTATGCGCGGATCGATCCGGCGGAGGGCCGCCTGACCTACGCCAACGCCGGACACAACCCGCCGCTGCTCGTGCGCGCCGGCGGTGCGGTCGACCGCCTGTCGCCGGGCGGCACCGTGCTCGGCGTGTTCGCGGACAGCACCTACGAACAGGGGGCGTGGCCGATCGGCCCCGGCGACCGGCTCGTGTTCTACACCGACGGCATGACGGAGGGGCGCAACACCGCGGGCGACGAATACGGCGACGACCGGATCGTGGAGGCCGCCGTCGCGCACCGCGGTCTCGACGCCGAGGCGATGCTGTCGGCGATCCTTCGGGACGTCGAGTCGTTCAACGGCGGCGCCTACGAAGACGACGCCACGCTGATCGTGGCGGCCCTGTGAACGAAATCCGCGAGGCGCGGCGCTGCCGCGCAGGGAGCGACCCCAGATGACCGAGTTTCGCCAGGCCTTTCGCGCGCTCTTCAAGCGGCCGGCCTTTGCCACGATCGCCATAGTCACGCTCGCGCTCGGCATCGGCGCCAACACGGCGATATTCAGCGTGATCAACGGCGTAATGCTGCGGCCGCTGCCCTACAGCGAACCCGATCGGATCGTCAGGCTCGGCGAGCGCAACTCGCGCGGCGGTCGCTCGCGCGTCTCGCATCCCAATTTCATCGACTGGCGTCAGCGCGCGACGAGCTTCGAGGCGGTCGCCGCCTATGGGTGCGATACCGTCACGGTGCTCGGCGCCGACCAGCCGCGTTTCGCGGACGGCTGCGCGGTCAGCGAAGGATTCTTCAAGGTGTTCGGCATGAACGCCGCGCTCGGGCGAACGTTCATCGCCGAGGAATCCCGCCTCAACGGCGTGCCGGCGGTCGTCGTCAGCCACCGATTCTGGCAGAGCGCGCTCGCCTCGAGGCCCGACCTCGCCGCGCTGGCGCTCAAGCTCGACGGCCGGACCGCGCGCGTGGTCGGCGTGATGCCGGAGTCGTTCGATTATCCGGGTGGCACCGACGTGTGGATCCCGGCGGAGCTCAGCCCCGACGACGGCGGCCGGACCGCGCACAACTGGGACGTCGTCGCTCGCTTGAAACCCGGCATTCCGCTGAGCGCGGCCGCTGCCGAGATGCAGACCATCGGCGGGCAGTTGAAGCAGGAGTACGGCAACGACGAGAACGCGATCGGCGTGGTGACGACCGGGCTCAAGGAAGACCTGGTGCCGGCGCAGTCGAGGAAGGCGCTGCTGCTGCTGCTCGGCACCGTCGGCCTGGTGCTGCTCATCGCCTGCGCCAACGTCGCCGCGACGCTGCTCGCGCGCGGCGAAGAGCGGCGCACCGAGATGGCCGTGCGGGCGGCGCTCGGCGCCAGGCGCGGACGGCTCGTCCGCCAGCTGCTCGTCGAGAGCTCGCTGCTCGGCATACTCGGCGGGGTGGCGGGGCTGCTGCTGGCTGCCTGGCTCGTGCGGATTCTGCGCTCGCTGGACGGCCTCGCGCTGCCGCGCCAGGACGCGATCGGCGTCGACCAGACGGTGCTCGCGTTCACGGTGCTGCTGGCGCTGCTGACGCCGCTGGTGTTCGGGCTGCTGCCGTCGCTGCAGGCCTCGCGCGCCGATCTGCGGAGCGCGCTCGCCGCTGCCGGGCGTTCGGCGGCGCCGGCGCGCGCGCGCGCCCGCAACGGGCTGGTTGCCGCCGAGGTCGCGGTGGCGCTCGTCCTGCTCGTCGGCTCGGCGCTCCTCGTGCGCAGTTTCCTGCGAGTGACGTCGATCGACCCGGGTTTCGATCCCGCCGGCGTCGTCACTGCTGACATGGCGGTGCCGCTGACGAGCTACGGCGACGCCTCGCAATCCGCGGCGTTCTACACCGCGTTGACCGAGCGCCTGCGGACGATCCCTGGCGTCGAGGCGGCGGCCGCCGCCACCCAGCTGCCGCTCGGGAAATTCGATCCCGACGGCGCGCTGCAGTTCGAGGGGCATCCAGACGTCGGCGGCATCGGCGACCACAGCTACGACGGCTTCAAGTATTCGGCTGGCTACAAGGTCGTGACGCCGGGATATTTCGAAGCCTTGCACATGAAGCTGCTGCAAGGGCGCCGGCTGACCGCCGGCGATGTCGCCGGTCAACCGCCGGTCGCCGTCGTCAGCCAGCTGTTCGTCAGGCAATTCCTGCCGCAGGTCAATCCGATCGGCGTCCGTTTCAAGTACGCCGGGATGGAGCAGGTCAATCCGGTCCTGACCATCGTCGGGGTGGTCGATGACGTGCACTTCAATTCGTTGACGCGGCCGGCCGCCCCGCAGGTCTACGTGCCGATGCTCCAGGCGCCGTTTCGATCGCGCTACACCATTTCGGTCGTGGCGCGCGCCGCCGACGTGCGCCGGGAAGCGCAGGTCGCTTCGGCGCTTCGCCAAGCGGTGCAGGCGGCCGATCCGGACGTGCCGCTGGATCTCTCGTCGCTCGAGACGATGGTGTCGGAGTCGGTCGCCGACCGCCGGCTGCTGCTCACGCTGGTGGCGGCGTTCGCCGGGCTGGCGCTCGCGCTCGCGGCGATCGGCATCTACAGCGTCCTGTCGCAGGCGGTGGCGCAGCGCACGGCGGAGATCGGCCTCCGCATGGCGCTCGGCGCCGACGCCGGCACCGTGGTCCGGCTGATGCTGGCGGGCGCGATGATGCCGGTCATGCTTGGCGCCGGCATCGGACTCGCCGCCGCGATCGCGACGACGCGCGTGCTTCAGTCGTTTCTGTTCGAGGTCCGGCCGCTCGATCCGGCCGCCTTCGTTGCAGCGGTCGCAGTGCTCGCCGCGGTGGCCCTGGTCGCGGCGTACGGCCCGGCGCGACGCGCCACCCGCGTCGATCCCCTGCAGGCGCTGCGGACGCAGTAGCCATGCGGCTTGGCAATGACTTTCGGTATGCGCTGCGCTCTCTGGCGGCCAGCCCCGGCTTTGCCGCCGCCGCGGCGCTGACCCTGGCCCTCGGCATCGGCGCCAACACGGCGATCTTCACCGCCGTCTACGGCGTGCTGCTGAAACCGCTGCCGTATGGCGAGCCCGATCGGCTGGTCCGAATCGGCGAGACGCGTCGCGGATCTCCGTGGAACGTCGCATATCCGAACTATCTCGACTGGCGCGCGCGCAACCATGTGTTCGACGGGATGGCCATCTTCAACACCTACGGCCGCGTCATCCTGACGGCGGAGTCGGGGCCGGCCGACGTGTTTCAGAGCGGCAGCTGCGAAGTGAACATGTTCGCGGTGATGGGAATCCCGCCGTCCCATGGCCGCACCTTCACGGTCGAGGATGCCGCCTCCGGAGCCCCTGCGGTCGTCGTCCTCAGCGATCGCGCCTGGCACCTGCGGTTCGGCGGCGACCCGACGGCGATCGGGCGCACGGTGCAGATCGAGGACGACGCGGTGACGATCCTGGGTGTGCTGCCCCCGGACGTCCGGCCCTTCGACGTGGACGTCTGGCGCCCGCACCGTCCCGGCCTGCTGCAGCCGATGCAGCTCGATCGGGCGAACCATCCGGGCTTCGGCGTAGTCGCGCGGCTGCGGCGCGGGGTGTCGGCGGAAGACGCGCAGCGCGAGATGTCGGCGATTGCCACGTCGCTCGAGCGCGAGTACCCGGCGTCGAACACCGGCTATGGCGTGCTGGTCCGGCCGGTGCTCGACGCCGCCACGAGCGGGATCCGTCCGACGCTGCGGCTGCTGATGGCCGCGGTGATGGTGCTCCTGCTGATCGCCTGCGCCAACGTCGCCAACCTGCTTCTCGCCAAGGGACTGCGCCGCGCGCGCGAGACGTCGGTCCGTGCCGCGCTCGGCGCGTCGCGCGGCGCGATCGTCAGGCTCTTCCTGATCGAAGGCCTGATGCTCGGCCTGCTCGGCGCTGCCGCCGGGCTGCTTGCCGCCGGCTGGGGCGTCCGGCTCCTGCACGGCGTGCCCGGATTTGCCCTGCCGCGCGCGTCGGAAGTCGCCATCGACCCGCACGTGCTCGGCTTTGCCGCGGCACTCGGCGTGCTCACCGCCGCGCTCTTCGGGCTCGCGCCGGCGATGCAACTCTCGCGCGTCGACCCGATGCGTGTGCTGCGGCAGTCGAGCGCCGAGACCGCGTCGCCGGGGCAAGCGCGCGTCCGCTGGACGCTGGTCGCCGGCGAGGTCGCGCTGCTCGTCGTGCTGCTGACCGGCGCTGCGTTGATGCAGCGCAGCGTGGCCAAGCTCGCCGCCGTCGACGTCGGCTTCGACGCGGCGCGGGTGCTGTCGGTGCCGCTCCAGCAGGTGCAGAGCCGCTATCCGAACGGCGCGGCCATCAACGGGTTCGCCACGGACCTGATCGCGGCGGCGGGGCGGCATCCTGGCGTCGCGGCCGCAGCCCTCGCCTGGCCGTTCGACGCCACCGGCTTCTCATGGGCGCCCAACGTCAACCTGCCCGAACATCCGTTTGCGCCAGGCAGCGAGCCGGTCGCGCAGACGGCCGCGGTCACGCCCGGCTACTTCGCTGCGATGGGCATTCCGATCCGGCGCGGACGCGACTTCGGACCGGCCGAGCAGCCTGGCGCGCCCGTGTCGGCGATCGTCAACCAGACGTTCGCGTCGCGCTTCTTCCCGGCGGAGGATCCAATCGGGCGGCGGGTCAGCGCCATGCGGATTCCGGAGCTGGCCGACCTGACGATCGTCGGCGTCGTCGGAGACACGCGGCGCGGCGGCGCGCTCCGCGGCTACACGCCTGAGCTGTACGTCCCGTACGCGCAGTTTCCGGTGGCGGGCGGCACGCTCGTCGTCCGATCGTCGGCCGCCGACCCGCGCGCGCTCGCCGCCGACATCCGCGCCCAGGTGGCGCAGCTCGATGCGTCGTCGGCGATCGGCAGCATGGAGCGCGTCTCGGACGCGATGGCCCGCAGCTATGGCGATCGCCGCGCGCTGTCGTGGCTGCTCGGCGTCTTCGCCGTGCTGGCGTTGGTCCTCACCACGCTCGGCATCGGCAGCGTCGTGGCTTTCACCGTCGCGCAGCGCGTTACCGAGATCGGCGTCCGCATGGCGCTCGGCGCCAGGCCCGCGGAAGTCGTGAGGCTGATCGTGCAAGGCAGTCTCTCGGCGGTTGTGGCTGGAGCCGCGGCCGGTCTTCTGGCGCTGGTGCCGCTGTCACGCGTGCTCCGCACCTATCTCTACGGCGTATCGGCCGTGGACCCGCTCGCGCTGGGCGCGGCGGTCACCGTGCTGCTTGCGGCGGCCGGGTTGGCCGCTTACCTGCCGGCGCGTCGCGCCTCGCGCGTCGATCCTCTGATCGCGCTCCGCGGGTAGCCGCACAGCGCGGGCTACGCCATCGCGCGCGCCGCTTCCCGCGCGTAGTAGGTGATGACCATGTCGGCGCCGGCGCGGCGGATCGAGGTGAGTGTCTCCATCATCGCGCGCGGCTCGTCGATCCAGCCATTGCGTGCGGCCGCTTTGAGCATCGCGTACTCGCCGCTCACGTGGTACGCGGCGGTCGGCAGCGCGAACGCCTCCTTGACCCGCCAGATCACGTCGAGGTAGGTGAGCGCCGGCTTGACCATGACGATGTCGGCCCCTTCCTCGATATCGAGGGACACTTCACGCAGCGCCTCAGCGGCGTTGGCCGGATCCATCTGGTGCGACCGCCGATCGCCGAACGCCGGGGCGGAATCCGCCGCATCGCGGAAGGGCCCATAGAAGGCCGAGCAATACTTCGCCGCGTAGGCCATCGCGGCCACCTGGGTGAATGCCGAGCGATCGAGCGCCTCGCGGATACGGCCGATGCGGCCGTCCATCATGTCGGAGGGGGCGACGATGTCGGCGCCGGCCGCGGCGTGCGAGAGGGCGGCGCGCACCAGCTCCTCCACCGTCGCGTCGTTGACGATCTCGTCGCCCTCCAGAATCCCGCAGTGGCCGTGGGAGGTGTACTCGCACAGGCAGACGTCGGTGACGACGACGATCCCGGGGATCTCGCGTTTGAGCGCGCGGACTGCCGTCTGCACCGGCCCTTCCGGATCCGCGGCGCCGCTGCCGACCGCGTCTTTGCTGTCGGGCAGTCCGAACAGCAGCACGGCGGGGACGCCTTCCCGTTGCGCTGCCGCCGCTTCCTTCACGATCTCGTCGACCGACAACTGAAAGACGCCCGGCATCGAGGACACCTCGCGCCGCCGGCCCTCGCCGGTGACCACGAACAACGGATAGACGAGGTTCTCGGGACTGAGCCGCGTCTCACGCACCATCGCCCTGATTCCTGGCGAGCGCCGCAGCCGTCGCGGTCGCTGCCGCAGGTCCATGAACGCGCGCGTCGCCGGAGCGTCAATCCTGGTCGTCATTCTGCGAAATGCCCACTGCTGACTGCCCCGCTGCTCACGACGAAGCGAAATGCTCCATCAGCGCATCGACGAGGTCGGGAATCGTGTACTTCTTCGGCATCACGCCGACGCGGATCCCGAGCTGCTGCGCGGCTTCGGCGGTCACCGGCCCGATCGCCGCGACGACCGTCGTGTTGAGGAGATCCGCCGCCTGCTCTTCGCCGAGCAGGCGCGCGAAGCTGCGCACCGTGCTGGCGCTCGTGAACGTGACGGCGTCGATCTGGCGGTCGAGCAGCATCCGGTAGACGTCGTGATCGCCGTGGCGCTCGGGCCCGGCGAGGATCGTCCGGTAGGCGACCACCTCTGTGACCTCGGCGCCGGCGTCGCGCAGCTGATCCGGCAGGGCTTCGCGGGCGATGTCGGCGCGCGGCAGCAGGATGCGCGTTCCCTGCAGCGGGCCGGCCGCGGCGAGCACCTCCAGCACTCCCTCCGAGCGCGATTCGTCTGGCACGAGGTCGACGCGCACGCCAAAGCGCGAGATGTGCTGCGCCGTGGACGGCCCGACCGCGCACAGCCGCACGCCTTTCAGCTCGCGGACATCGGCGCACTGGAGCAGTCGGCCAAAGAAGGCGTCGACCGCGTTGGCGCTGGTGAAGACAATCCAGTCGTAGCCGGCGGCGGCCGCGGCGGCGCGGTCGAGCCCGTCCGGGTCGTCCGGCGGCGCGATCCGGATCGTCGGCAGCTGGATCGTCTCGGCGCCGCGCTCTTCCAGCATGTCGACGAAGTCGGCCGCCTGCTCGCGCGATCGCGTCACCACGATGCGTCGTCCGAACAACGGCCGGTCGTCGAACCAGCGGAGGTGTTCGCGCAGCCCGACGACCCGCCCGACCACGAGCATGCCGGCGCCGCGCGGCCGCGCGGATGCGGCGATCTGCGAGAGCGGCGCGACCACCGTCTGCTGGGCCGAGGTGGTGCCGTCGTAGATGATCGCCGCGGTTTCGTCGCCCGAATGGCCATGGGCGAGGAGCGCCGCCACGATCGTCCCCACCTGCGGCGCCGCGGCGTAGCAGACGAGCGTGCCGTCGATGCCCGCCAGCCGATCCCACTCGGCCGGCGGCAGCTCGGTACTTTCCCCTTCGTGTCCGCGCACCAGCGTCACGACCTCTCCCGCGCCGGGATAGGTCAGCGGGATGCCGGCATAAGCCGGGACCGCGACCGTCGCGGGAACGCCCGGAATCACCTCGAACGGAATCTGCTGCTCGTGCAGGAATATCGCTTCCTTACCGCCGCTGTCGAACAGGAACGGATCGCCCCACTTGAGGCGCACGACCGTCTTTCCCTCGCGCGCCTTCTCGACGAGCAGCAGCGAAATGGCATCCTGATCGAGCGGCCGCGGCGCGGCCGGACCCACGTCGATCTGCTCAGCGTCGGCGCGCGCCGAGCGCAGCAGCCTGGCGTGGATGTGATGGTCGTAGACCACGACGTCGGCCGTCTCGAGCCGGCGCAGGCCGCGGACGGTCATCAGTCCGGGATCACCTGGGCCGGCGCCGACGATGTACACGCAGGGGCTCTTCGGCATGCGTCTATGGTTACCGTACTTCGTCGAGAATCGCGACCGCGCCGCGCGCAGCCAGGTCTCCGGCCAGCCGGCGCCCGAGCTCCTCGGGATCCGCCGGGCTGCCGCTCGCCGCGTGCCGCACCTGCCGCGTGCCGCCGGGGGCGATGACAACCGCCTCCATTTCGAGCGCGCCGTTGCGGTGCGTCGCCAGGGCGCCGAGCGGGAGCTGGCAGCCGCCGCCGAGCGCCGAGACCAGCGCCCGTTCGGCGCGGAAGCTCGCGAACGCCTCGCCGTCGTTGAGCGCGGCCAGCACTGCCGGGGCGTTCGCCCGCGCTTCGATCGCGACAATACCCTGAGAGGGCGCCGGGAGGCAGTCGGCGGGGTCGAGGGCGAGCGTGATGCGGCCGGGGTGCCCGAGCCGCCGCAAGCCGGCGGCGGCCAGCACCAGCGCGTCGAATCCCCCCTCGTCGAGTTTGCGCAGCCGCGTGTCGACGTTGCCGCGGATCGGAGCGAAGCGCGCGCGCGGCCACCTCGCCTGCAATTGCGCGCTGCGCCGGATGCTGCCCGTCCCGATTGCCGGCGCGTCCCCGAGCATCGCCTCGATCTCGGCCAGACCGGCGGCCGGCGGCGCTCCGGGCAGCACCAGGGCGTCGCGCGGATCCTCGCGCGGCAGCACCGCTACGACCGTGAGCCCCTCCGGCAGCGTGACCGACATGTCCTTGGCGCTGTGGACGGCCACGTCGATGGCCCCCTGCAGCAGCGCGTCCTCGAGTTCCTTGACGAACAGGCCTTTCGTCCCGACATCGGTCAGCGGCGCGTCCTGCAGCCGGTCGCCCGACGTCTTGTAGGTCACGATCTCCGTCGTCACGCCGCGGCCCGCGAGCCGCGACGCGACCGCATGCGCCTGCCAAAGCGCCAGCGCGCTGCCGCGCGTGCCGATACGGAGCCCGCTCATTCGTTGTCCTTGGTGCGGAGCCGGAACAGCCGGTTCAGCGCGTCGGCATACGCGAGCGCCGTCGCCTCGTCCTCCGCTCCCTTGAGCTGCTCGGTCGGCGTCAACAGCAGCTTTTCGACGATGAGATGGGTCACTTCGTCCAGGCGTGCGCGCGCCTCCGGCGGCAGCGGTGCCAGCTTCGGCTCCAGCCGCTGCAGCTCGGCCCGGCGGATGGCGTCGAACTGCTGCCGCAGCGCCACTACGGTCGGCACGACGTCGCGCGACTGCATCCAGGCGCGGAAGCGGTCGACCTCCTCGCGCACGATCGTCTCGGCGCGCTGCACCTCGGAGCTGCGGCGCGCCAGGTTCTCCTTGACGATCCCCTGGAGGTCGTCGATGTTGTAGAGGAACACCTGATCGAGGCTGCCGGCGTCGGCTTCGATGTCGCGCGGCAGGGCGATGTCGATGAGGAAGAGGGGACGGCCGCGGCGCGGACGCATCGCGTCCTCGACGGCGGCGCGGCTCAGGACGGTCTCCGGCGACCCGGTCGCGCTCACCACGATGTCGGCGGCCGAGAGCGCCTGCGGCATCGACGTCCAGGCCACGGCGCGCCCCTGCAGCTCGCGCGCCAGCGCTTCGGCCGAGGCGAGCGTGCGGCTGGTGATCGTCAGCTGGCCGACCTCCTGCGCGCGCAGGTGGGTCGCGGTCAGCGTCGCCATCTCGCCGGCGCCGAGCACCAGCACGTTCAGCCCCTTCAGCCGGCCGAAGATCTTCCTGGCGAGCGCGATCGCGGAGAAGCTGACCGACACGGCTCCCTCGCCGACCCCGGTTTCGCTGCGGACGCGCTTGCCGACGCTGAACGCGGTGGTGAACAGCCGGTGGGTCAGCGCGCCGGTCGCCTTGAGCTCCGAGGCGGCGGAGAAGGCCTCCTTCACCTGCCCGAGAATCTGCGGCTCGCCGACAACCAGCGAGTCGAGGCCGGCCGCGACGCGAAACAGGTGGTGTGCCGCGTCGGGACCGCGGTAGACGACGACGTGCGGCGCCAGCGCGTCCCAGGCCACGCCGTTGAACTCGCTGATGAAGCGGCCGCACGATTCGGCGGCGGCGTCGGACTCGGCGCCGACGTAGATCTCGGCGCGATTGCAGGTGGAGAGCACGACCGTCTCTGGCGCCAGCTCACGCTCGCGCAACGCCGCGATCGCGGCCGGGAGCCCGCGCCGGCCGAAGTCGACCGTCTCGCGGAGCTCGACCGGCGCCGTTCTGTGACTTACGCCGACGGCGAAGAGACGCATGCTATGTGGGAATGTGGAGATGTGGAGATGTGGAAATGTGGGAACGTGGAGATGTGGAGATGGGATTGCTGTGTCTCACATTTCCACATTTCCACATTCCCACACTTCCAAAATCAAAAGTTGTGCGACCGCGTCAGGAAGTAGCCGACCGGTAGAAAATTCAGCAGCACGATGACGAAGCCGATCGCCGACAGCCACGCGGCGCGGCGGCCGCTCCAGCCGATCGTCCGGCGGGCCAGCAACGCGAACGAGTAGACGGCCCAGCAGATGAATGCGATCAGGATCTTCGGGTCGGTCGTGTGCATCGCCTGGGCGCGCGGATCGGGCGAGCCGGCAATCTGCGTGGCCCAGACCACGCCGACCATCAGGCCGCAGGTCAGGAACAGCCAGCCGACCACGACGGCGCGGCCGTTCATCACGTCGAGCACCTGCAGCGAGGGCAGGCGCGCGTAGAAGAAGCCGAGGTGTTTGGCCTTGATCTCCTTGAACAGCAGCACGTAGGTGATGCCGAGCACGAAGGCGAGCGCGAAGCTCGCGTAGGCGAAAAGCAGCGACAGCACGTGCACGGTGAAGAGCGGCGAGCGCAGGAGCGGCGGCCGCGGATCGACGGCCGGGTTGAGCGCCGGCAGCACCGAGAGACCGGCCAGCAGCGTGGTGACGAACGCGCCCATCGCGCGTTCGTCGGTCGTCAGCTCCACGTACAGGTAGGCGAGCCCGCACAGCCAGACGAACGCCGAGATCGCCGCCGTCGTGCCGACCAGCGGCGCGTAGCCGGCCTGCATCGTCTGCATGCCGATCAGAAAGGTGTGGGCGAGCAGCGCGGCGCCGAGGACCGCCGTCGCGGCCCGCCCCGAGGCCGGATCGCGACGCGCGAAGTGCGTGATGTAGACGACGGCCGCGGCCGTGTAGAGGACGAACGGAATCCAGGCGGTGATCGTCACGAACCGGTCGGGCCGTAGTAGCCCTGCTTGGTGCGGGCGGTCAGTCCCGGCTTGAGGAGGCGAACCTGGATGCGCCGCCACGCGCCGTCGCGCTTCGGGTTGCTCGAGGAATAGGCGAGCGCGTACTGGCTCGAAAGCTCGTCCCAGATCGACTGATAAATCTTCTGCAGGTCGCGCGCGTCGGTGGGGAAGTAGGCGCGGCCGCCCGTCTCGCTCGACAGTTGCTTGAGCACGAACTCCGCTTCCTTGAATTCGCGCCGCGCGATTTCCCCCTGACGCAGGCCGATCGAATAGATCACCGTCTCGGACCGCTTCGCGAGGTCGAGCACCTGGTCGTATTCGATCAGGCTCGACGTGTCGTCGCCGTCCGAGAGCAGCACGATCGCCTGGCGGCGGATGTCGGAGGTGGACTCGGCCTTGATCTTCTTCAGATCCTTCAAGGCGATGTAGAGCGCGTTGTACAAGGAGGTCGAGCCGTTGGCGGTCGTCTGGCGGATCGCCTTCTCGAGTGCGGCGGAGTCGCCGGTGAAGTTCTGCAGCACGCGCACCTGGCTGTCGAAGTCGATCACCTCGGCCTGGTCGTCCTTGTGGAGCTGGTGCGCGAAGCCGATCGCCGCTTCCTGCGTGATGCCCATGCGCTCTTCCATGCTGGCGCTGGTGTCGAGCAGCAAGGCCAAAGAGATCGGCTGCTGGGTGCGGGAGAAGAAGGTGAGGTTCTGCTTGGCGCCGTCCTCGTACACCTCGAAATCGGCGTCGTTGAGATCGCTGGCGTACTTGCCGGCCGGATCGGTGACGGTGACGTTGAGCGAGACGAGTTCGACGCCGCTGCGGATGCGCTGGCCCTGTGCGGCGAGCGTCGCCGCGCCGAGCAGGGCGGCGAGGCCGCCGGCGAACAGCTTCATTTGGCTCCCACCTGCGCGTTCCGCGTGCGCGCATGAACCGTGAGGGCCGGATTCCCCACGGTGACCTCGATTTTCTCTGGCGGAATCAGCGTCTCCGGGCGCGAGTAGGTCACCAGGTACTGGTGCGCGAGCTCGCCGGCCAGCTGTTTCATCCGCGGCGCGGCGCCGGTCAGGGCCAGCACGTTGTCGCGGCGGCCGCCGGTGCGTTCGGTGCTCGTGGCGATCACCTGGTTGCGATTGCGCACCTCGTCGGTGCGGCTGTTGTTGGGATTGCCCAGCGTGATCGTGTGCAGCGTGGCGTGCGCCTTGTCGATCGCGTCGACGACTTCCTGATAGTGCCGGTTGCTGTATTCGATCTCGGCGTCGATGGCGAGCACGACGATCACCGGACGCTTCGCTTCGCGCTTCTGGAAGCCTTTGCAGACGTCGACGATCGCATCCATCAGGTAGGCGCCCGATCCCGGCCGCGCAAAGATGTGGTGCGCGCCGTCGAGCAGCTTCTTCTGGTCGGCGGTATAGTCGACCGCGATGGTCGGCCGTTCGCCGAACGTCGTGAGGGTGATCTCTCCCTTGCCGGCGAGCGCCGGGATGAATCCGTCGAGCGCCTCGCGGATCATCTGGATGGCCGGCGAGGCCGCCTGGCTGTCGTCGACGAGCAGCGCGATGGTCATCGGCTCGGTGGCCTCACTGGCCTTGAGCACTTCGCGGACCGCGCCGTCTTCGCGGACGCGGAAATCCGCGCCGGTCAGGCCGGTCACCGCGTCGCCGTTCTTGTCGAGGACGCCGGCGTAGATCTCGGCGGGTGTGGACTGGGCGCCGAGCGGGTGGATCGCCAGCAGGCACGAGGCGGCGATCGACAGCGTCAAGATGTGGCGTTTCATGGTCTTACGGGATCGAGTATAGCCGGTTTATTCTGGTGACCGCGTGACGCGCTTCCGACGGCCGTACCTCGCTATTTTCCTGATTCTGCTGGCGCTTGCGGCGGCGGCTGGAGCCTACTATCGCTACCGCGCCGACCAGGCGGCCGCCGCCTGCGCAATGCCCGCGCCGCCCCCCAAACCGGCCACGCCGCCGCCGAACCTGCCGGGATTCGAGACGGGGACGGCGTGCGGTCCTGGTGAGCCGGCGAAATAGGAACCCGACCCGGCTGTACGTTATGATTCGGTGTTTGCGGCGTGCCGATGTCCAACTCCGATAAGGGTCGACCGTTTTCCTTCTCCAAGGCAACGCGATCGCTTCAGGAGAACGCGTCCCGCTCGGGCCCGGCCGCGGCGGTCAGCTACACGCTGATCGGCTCGATCATCCTGCTCGGCGGGCTGGGCTACGGGTTCGACGCGTGGCGCGGCACCCGGCCCTGGGGCGTGTTCATCGGGCTGATGTTGGGGATCGTCGTGGGTTTCTACGAGCTGATCAAAACGTCCTGGCGCCGGTAGGCTCTCTGTTTCCGGATCAACCGTTCGACCGTAACGCATGTCGCGACCGCTGGCAGTGATGATTGGGAGTAGTGTGGCATCGTGGCTGGCCATGACCGCCGTCGCGGGCTGGAGTGTCAATCCCGAGCTCGCGTTTGGGATGGCGGCGCCGCTCGCTGGTGCGACGGTCAGCTGGCGCGCCATCGAGCGGGCGCACGCCCGCGCGCCCGAGCGTGTGACATCGGTTTTGATCGCGGGATTCTTCGCGAAGATGGTTTTCTTCGGCCTTTACGTCGGGCTCCTCGGCGCGCTGTGGCTGAGACCGCGGGTGCTGGTCGTGGCCTTCGCGGCGTACTTCCTCCTCCTGCACGCAATCGAGGCGGGATACCTGCGCAAACTGCTGGCCGGGCCGCCGGCACCCGTGACTCCATAACGCATGCTGCAAACGCCTGAAATTCCGCCGGCCGCAGCCGAGGCGGCCGCGGAGAAATTCAACGCCGGCGAGACGATCATCGGACACGTGGCCAACAGCAGCCACGAGCATCCGCTCATCCACCTGCCCAAGGTGATGGGGATCGACTTCTCGGTGACCAAGCACGTGCTGATGCTCTGGGTGGTCGCCGCCGCCATCTTCCTGGTCGTCACCTGGATGGTGCGCCGCCATGTGCGCGAATCGCCGGACCGGCTCGTCCCGAGCCGCCCGATGAGCGGGCTCGAAGCGATCGTCGAATTCGTGCGCGACTCGATCGTGCTGCCGAACGTCGGCAAGAAGTGGGTCCGCGTCTGGACGCCGCTCATTCTGACATTCTTCGTCTTCATCCTCGGCGCCAACCTCATCGGGCTGGTCCCGATTTTCGATCTGCTCGGACTGGCCAATCACGGCCTGCTGCACCTGCCCGAGGACGCGTTCCTGAGCCGCGTCGTCCACGGCGGCACGACGTCGACCGGCAACTACAACGTCACCGCGGCGCTCGCCACCATCACCTTCGTCGCCATCATCGTCGCCGGCACGCGGGCCCACGGCTTCGTCCACCACTGGAAGAACCTGGCGCCGAAGGGGCTGGCCTGGCCGCTCTACTTCATCCTCATCCCGATCGAGGTCATGGGCATGTTCGTCCGCCCGTTCGCGCTGACGATGCGTCTTGCCGCGAATATGACGGGCGGCCACATCGCGCTGCTGTCGATCCTGTCGTTCGTCTTCATCTTCACGGAGCTGGCCGGTAAGGCGACCGCCGGCATCGGCATCGGTGTGCTGCTGTCGGTCCCGCTCGGGGTCGGCATCTCGGCATTGGAAATCATCGTCGTCCTGGTCCAGGCCTATGTGTTCACGCTGCTCACGGCGGTGTTCATCGGGATGGCGATCCACGCGGATCACTAAGACGGGTTCATTGACACTGACAAGGAGAGACAGGTAATGGGTGGTAATGCGATTGCGTTCATGGGGGCCGGCATCGGCCTCGGTCTGGCGGTCATCGGCGCGGGCCTTGGTATTGGCAAGCTCGCAGCGGGCGCGGCCGAGGCGATTGGCCGCCAGCCGAGCGCCGCGGCGCAGATCACCGGCGCGGTGAACCTGCCGCTGTTCCTGCTGGAAGGCGTCGCGATCCTCGCGGAAGTCTTCGCGCTGCTCATCGTGCTGATGAAGACGTAGGAGCGTGCGATGAACAACCCGTTGGTCCAGCCCGATCCCGGGCTCTACATCTGGACCATCGTCACGTTCCTGGTGCTGCTGGCGCTGCTGGCGCGCTTTGCCTGGCGTCCGCTGCTCGACGCGCTCGAGCAGCGCCAGGACGTGATCCGCCGTTCGCTCGACGACGCGCGCCACGCCAAGGAGGAAGTGCACCGGCTGCAAGCGGAGTCGGCACGCATTCTGTCCGAGGCCCGCAGCGAGGCGGCCGGCATCATCGCCGGCACTCGGGCGGACGCGGCGCGCTTTGCCGACGAGCTCAAGCAGAAGGCACGCGCCGACGCCGCCGCGCTGGTCAAGGGCGCGCAGCGCGAGATCGACACGCAGACGCTACGTGCGATCGACACCATCCGCCGCGAGGCGGTGGACCTGTCGGTGTCGGTGGCGTCGAAGATCCTGCGCCGCGACATCTCGCCGGCCGACCACGACAGGCTGGTCGACGATGCCATCCAGGAGATGCAGGTGAAGGCCCAGCACTAGTCGCCGTCCGCGTCTCACCTCTGCCGCCGCCGTCGCGGTCAGATCCTGATTCCTGTTCATCTACGCAGGAATCAGGAGCTGACCCTGGATCGGCGGCTGGTCCCCTTTCGCCGTACAATGGTCGGACCGTGAAGTCGCACTATTACTCGCGGCACGCCGGTGCGCTGCGGGCGGAACTCGGTGCCGCCATCTCGCGCGAGCAGATGCGCGAGCTCCACGGCAAGCGGCCGACGCACCATCTGGCCATCGCGGCCCGGCAGTTCGCGATCCTCGGCCTGGCGACGTGGGCGCTCATCCGGTTCGATAACCCGTGGGTGTGGCTGCCGCTCGCCGTCGTGCAGGGGTTCACGGTCTTCAACTTCACGATACTGCTGCACGAGGTGGTCCACCACGCCGTCTTCGAGGGGCGGCACCCGCGAGCGGAACGCGCGCTCGCGCTGCTCTACGCGATTCCGAGCGGCATCTCCGCCAGCCAGTTCACCCGCTGGCACCTCGATCACCATGCCGAGCTCGGCTCGGCCGAGGACGACCCGAAGCGGCACCACCTCTCACCGAAGATCAACGCCCGCTGGTACAAGCTGCTCTACTGCACACCGGCGCTGTTCCCGATCTATTTCCGGGCGGCGCGCCGCGAATCTTCGAGCTACCCGGCGGCGCTGCAGCAGGCGATCGCCCGTGAGCGCCGCCTGTCGACGCTGTTCCATCTCTCGGCGCTCGCCGCCATCTGGTACGGCTTCGGGTTCCCCGCGGCGCTCCGCACCAGCATCGTGCCGGTGTTCTTCGTGTTCCCTGTCGCCTTCACGCTCAACCGGTTGGGACAGCACTACGACATCGATCCCGCGGATCCGGCGAAGTGGGGCACGTTGATGCGAGGGAACTGGTTCTGGGACTTCGTCTATCTGAACTCCAACTACCATCTCGAACATCACTACTTCCCGGGCGTGCCGTTCTACAACCTGCCGCGCGTGCAGCGCGCGCTGCTGCCGTTCTACGAGCGCAAGAACATGCGCTGGCGCACCTACGCCGAGCTGCTCTACGGATGGCTGGTGCTCAATCAGGCGCCGCATACGAACTGGGACGGAGAGCGGGTCGCGGAAGGATCGTGGATGGCGCATCGATGACAGTCATTGATTCCCGATCGCGCGATCGTCGATCAGATCAGCGATGCACGGGTCAGCGACTCGGGATCCAGGCCTGACGCCCGTCCCCGCCTAGACATCCGACCCTCCAGTCTCCGGCTCTCCGGTCTGCTGCAGCAGTTTCGCGACGACTGCTGTCCAGCCGGTCTGATGGCTGGCCCCGAGTCCTTCGCCGGTGTCGCCGTGAAAGTACTCGTAAAAGAGGATCAGATCTCGCCAATGCGGGTCGGTCTGAAAGCGCTCGTTCGTCCCGAACACCGGCCGCCGGTCGCCACTCCGCAGGAACAGCGCCGACAGGCGCTGCGACAGCTCGACGGCGATCTCCCAGAGCGTCAGCTTGCAGCCAGAGCCCGCCGGACACTCGAACGTCGGCTCGTCCCCATAATACCAGTGCAGTTTCTGGATCGACTCGATCAGCAGGTAGTTCACCGGGAACCACACCGGACCGCGCCAGTTGGAGTTGCCGCCGAACAGGGAATTGGTCGATTCGGCGGGCTCATAGTCGACGGTGTGCTGGGTGCCGTCGAGCTGAAGCCGGAAGGGATGATCGCGGTGCACCCGCGACAGCGATCGGATGCCGTGCGGCGAGAGGAATTCCGCCTCGTCGAGCATCACGCTCAAGATGTCACGGAGGCGATCGGCGTCGACGAGCGAGAGCAGCCGGCGCTGGCCGGTGCCGGTCGCGCGCGTCGATGCGACGTTTTCGGTGAGGTCTGGACGGTTCTCGAAGAACCACTCCAGGCGCCGGCGGAATCCGTCGAGTCCGGCCAGCACCTCGGGTTCCAGCGTCTCGACCGCAAACAGCGGGATCAGCCCCACCATCGAGCGGATCCGCAGCTGCACGCGCTCCCCGTCGCTGACGAGCGCGTCGTAGAAGAAATGATCCTCTTCGTTCCACAGGCAGAGCGATCGATCGCCGCGGCTGGTCATCGCGTGCGCGATGTAGAGGAAGTGCTCGAGGAACTTGGTGGCGATGTCCTCGTAGCTGGGATCGCGCGACGCCAGCTCGAGGGCGATGGCGAGCATGTTCAGCGTGAACATTGCCATCCAGCTGGTGCCGTCCGACTGCTCCAGGTGGCGTCCACCGAGCGGGCGGTTGCGGTCGAACACCCCGATGTTGTCGAGGCCGAGGAAGCCGCCTTCGAAGATGTTGTTGCCTTCGGCGTCCTGCCGGTTCACCCACCAGGTGAAGTTGAGCAGCAGCTTGTGAAACACGCGCTCGAGAAAGACGTAGTCGCCGCGCCCGTTGAGGCGCCGGTCGATGCGGAACACCCGCAGCGCCGCCCACGCGTGGACGGGCGGATTGACGTCGCTGAAGTTCCATTCGTAGGCCGGCAGCTGCCCGTTCGGGTGCATGTACCACTCGCGCTGCAGCAGGATCAGCTGGTCCTTGGCGAAGTCGGCGTCGACGAGCGACATCGGAATCGTGTGGAAGGCGAGATCCCACGCGGCGTACCACGGGTACTCCCACTTGTCGGGCATCGAGATGATGTCGGCGTTGTTGAGCTGCGGCCACCCGTGATTGCGTCCGCGCTTGCGCTCCTCGGGCGGCGCCGGCTGCGCCGGGTCGCCGTTGAGCCAGGTACGCACGTCGTAGTGGTAGTACTGCTTGCTCCAGAGCAGCCCGGCAAACGCCTGCCGCATCACCAGCCGTGCATCCTCGCTGCGATCGGCCGGAATGATGTCGGCGTAGAAGTCGTCGGCTTCGGCGAGGCGCTGGCCGAAGACGTCGGCGAACGCCTGGTCGAACGGCGTGCCGTGCTCGGTGTCGGTCAGCCGCAGCTGCAGCAAGACCGAGCCGGCCGGCGGGATCACCGTCTGGTAATGCGCCGCCGCCTTGGTGCCGCGCTCGGCGGGATTGACGGCCGACGCCACGCCCCTGACCACGCAATCGTCGATGCCGTCCTTGACGTAGCGTCCGGTGTTGGGCGTGCCGAAGAGCCGTTCCGCGTTCGTGTCGTTCTCGGTGAACAGCAGCGCCGGCGATCCCTCGCAGTAGAGGAACTGGCGGCCATAGAGCTCTTCGTCGACGACGATCGTCGCGACGCCGGCGCCAGACGCGCCGCGGCTGAGCGACGGGCGGGAGGAACCTGGCGTCCACGACCAGCGGTTGCGGAACCAGATCGTCGGCAGGACGTGGAGCGGCGCCGCGTCGGGTCCGCGGTTCTCGATCCTGATCCGCACGAGCGTGTCGGAGGGCCCCGCTTTCGCGTATTCGACGAAGACGTCGAAATAGCGATCGCCGTCGAACACGCCGGTGTCGAGCAGCTCGAACTCACCGGAGTCGCGCCCGCGCCGTGCGTTCTCGTCGACGAGCCGCGCGTAGGGGAACGCCGCCTGCGGATACTTGTACAGGTATTTCATGTACGAGTGGGTCGGCGTCGAGTCGAGGTAGAAGTAGTAATCCTTGACGTCCTCGCCGTGGTTGCCCTGCGGGCCGGAGAGCCCGAAGAGCCGCTCCTTGAGGAACGGATCCTGTCCGTTCCACAACGCCAGCGCGAAGCAGATGTGTTGATGGCGATCGCAGATGCCGGCGAGGCCGTCCTCGTTCCAGCGGTAGGCGCGCGAGCGCGCCATGTCGAAGGGGAAGTATCGCCACGCATCCCCGTCGGCGCTGTAGTCCTCGCGGACCGTGCCCCAGGCGCGCTCGCTCAGATAGGGTCCCCATCGCTTCCAATGCACCCGTCGCTCGCGGCTCTCGGCGAGCCGCTGCGCCTCCGCCTTCATCGCCATCAACCAGCTCCGGATCCGCCGCCGCCGGCCGCCGCCGCACCCGCGGCCCCGCCGCCGCCCGCGCCGCTGGCGCCGACGAAGGCGGCGAACGCATGGCCGCCGTCCCCGCCGGTCGTCACGAACCACTCAGGCACGTAGCCGGGATGGCGCTTGAGATACCGCGCCCAGGAGAGACCGAGGCCGAGCGCCGTCGCGTAGACGATCCAGCGCGAGGGAAGGGCGCCGCCGGGATCGGCGTCGGCCGCTGCCAGCGTCTTCAAGTGGCGCCGGAATCCGCGCCAGCGCGCCGCTTCGATCCGTCCCTGGTCCGACAGCGGCGAGCGCGACGCCACAAGCCCGAAGCCGACGATGGCCGCGACGATCGCGCCCGCGGGCAGCAGAAACGGCCAGCCGTCATGGGTCGGCACGAGCGGCGCGACCGCGATGCAGCCGACCGTGCCGAGCAGGATCAACACGATGGAAACGGCGGTCAGGCGGTTGCGGACGGCCTTGCGTTCGGGGTCCAGCCATCCGCGCTGCTGCAGTTCTTCGTTGACGGCGGCCGCGAAGCGACTGGTGCCGCGCGCCAGCCGTCCTCGGGCCCGCGACCAGGTCACGTCTTCGCCCTGATCGGCGAACGCGATGCGCAGCGCTTCCTCCTCGTGAGGCTGGAGGTCGTGGCTGCCGGTGACCTGCGCCAGCTCGTAGCTGCGCACGCCGAGCCGCCCGCGAACTTCGCGGATGACGAGCGCACCGCGGTCCGCGAGGTCGAGCAGCGTTCCGATCACGTGAGAGTTGGAGACGCGCCCGTTCGCCGCCAGCACCGCGGCGAGTCCGGCCGGCATCGGCTCGGGCGGCTCGATGGCCGTCGTCTCGGCGGGCAGGGGCTCGACCGGCGGATACGCACGCCACAGCGCCAGCAGGGCCAACAGCCCGATCACGAAGACACTGGCGCCTCCCATCGCCCACCGCGGGGCGAGCTGGCGTGCCGCCGCCGTGCGGCTCCGCCACGCCGGATCCGGCGCGTCCAGGGCGCCGGCGGGATACCGCAGCTCGGCGACGAGCGAGCCGTTGGGATCGATCCCGGCGGCGTCGATGGCGATCGCCTCGCTCGTGCCGTGCACGGCCGTCGTCGCGATGTGACGCGTCTCGAGCGGCTGCACCTGCGCACCTTGCGGCGCGAACTCGATGTGGCTGGCGTCGATGCGATAGCGGTGTTCCGCCGGCAGCGCGCGCCAGCGCAGGACGTCGCTGGCCCCCTCGCGGTAGGCGATCCCGCGTGCACGGTAACGGAGATCGAAGCGGTGGACCGACGGGCCGGTCTCGGGAAAGCGCCATTCGACGCGCACCCGGTTGCCGCCGTCGACGGTGAAGTGGACGGGGCCGCCTTCGGTCAGCCGGACGCCGTCCATTTCGACGCCGAGCACGTCGATGCCGTCGGTGCGCGCGGCCGGAATGTCGCGCCAGACGTAGGTGAAGGTGCCAGACTCGAACTCGAACGTGATCGACTCGTGCACCTCGAGGTCGCCGCGCACCGCGGTCGCCGACACGTCGAATCGCGTTGCCTTGTAGTTACCAGGCCCCGCGCCGGCCGCCGTCGCGCAGAGCAGCAGCGCCACCAGCAGGCCGCAGATGTGACCTGCTCTGTCACGTCGCGTCGATAAAGTGATCGGCATGGTGATCCGCTTTCCGTACCGCCGGAAGCCCAAGGAACTCCGCCTCGAGTTCCACCCATCTGGTTTGAACCGCACCGACGCGCGCCGGCTCTCGACCCGGGAGCTCCTGCACCGCGAGCGGATGCTCCGCCATCTCGAGCGGCTCGGGCGCGCCGCTCAGTAGCCCATCTCGCGTGCGATGCCTCTGACGATGCGCTCCAGTTCGTCGACGAGAGGGCTGCCGCCCGCATCCCGGTAGGCGCGCACCAGTCCCTGGTAATACGCGAGGATGTCGTCGGGTGTTGCGTTGAAGCGTTCCCAGACCCGATCGCCCACCGTCCGCAGGCCGCGCAGGATGGCGTAGCTATTGTGGACCTTGTCGGCGGCCGACACCCGCAGGCTCGACGCATCGAGTGTGTGCGCGTGCTCGATGTACTGTCGCTTGCGATCGGCCCACGGCGCTTTCGGCGTGGTCCAGGAGTCGGTGCAGTCTTCGACGATCTTGGCCACGGCGTCGCCGAACCTGGCGCGGATATCGTCGAGCCTGGGCCGGCCGCCCTGGTCCTCGGCGGCGTCGTGCAGCAGCGCCGCGATCGCCTCGTCCTCCGTGCCGCCGTCGTCGATCACAATCGAGGAGACGCCGATCAGGTGTCCGAGATAGGGGACGCCGGTTCCCTTGCGGGCCTGCGTCGCGTGGACGGCGTGCGCGTAGGCGAACGCCTCGTCGTAGCGGGTGGTCAGTCGCGGCATGCGGACGTGTTCCCGGCCGTATTGTGGATCAGAATAGCCTGATGGACTCTGCGGCGCCCGTCTACGCTGCGCTCGAGGCGCTCGGCATGTCCTGCGAGCGCCACGAACATCCGGCCGTGTTCAACGCCGAGGACGCGTCGCAGCACTGGGATCCGATCGCCGGCGTCCAGTGCAAGAACCTCTTCCTCCGCAACAAGAAAGGGGATCGGCACTACCTGGTTGTCGTCGAGATCGGCAAACGCGTCGATCTCAAGGATCTGGTGAAGCTGGTGGGGGACGATCGACTCAGCTTCGGCTCGCCGGAGCGGCTGCTGGCGGAGTTGGGGTTGACGCCAGGCTCGGTGTCGCCGTTCGGCCTGCTCAATGATGCCGACGGCTCGGTTCGGGTGCTGATCGACGAGGACCTGCGCGGCGCGGCGCGGCTGCTGTTCCATCCCAATATCAATACCGCCACCGTTGTCGTGTCGTGGACGGATCTCGAGCGGTTTCTCGCGACGCGATCCAACAGCGTGCGGCTGGTCTCGCTGCGAGCGGCCGAATAGGGTCACCGCGAATCCCTCCATATCGATTGCGTGACAGGCGCTGGCGGCGTCGTCGCCCTGGGGCCGCTGACGGTGCACACGTCGTCGAAGGCGGTGTCGCGCGATCGGCGCCCCGTACGAGGGAATCGAGCTGGCTGTAGGGTAGAGTTTCGCAGGAGTTCGCATGTTCGTTGGACATCTCTCGCTGGCGCTGGCGGCGAAGCGTCGCACGCCGGCGGTCAACCTGGCCTGGCTCGTCGCGGGTGTGTGTGCGCTCGACCTCGTCTGGCCGATCTTCGTGCTTACCGGCGTCGAGCACGTCCACGCCGACGCCACGGCGACGGCGTTCACGCCACTGGTCTTCGACTCATATCCGTGGTCGCACAGCCTGGTCATGGCGTGCGTGTGGGGCGTCGTACTGGCGGCGGTGGCGCGCTGGCGCACGCCGATGCCGGTCGGCGGGCTGCTCTTCGCGCTCGTCGTCAGCCACTGGGTGCTCGACTTCGCCAGTCACGCGCCCGACATGCCGCTGTGGCCCGGGGCCGCTTCGCCGAAGCTGGGGCTCGGGCTGTGGTACTCGATCCCGGCGACGCTGATCGTCGAGGGGACCATGTGGATCGTCGGCGTCTGGCTGTTCCTGCGCGCGCCGGGACGCTGGACCACGGCCGCGAAGATCTGGTTCTGGTCGCTCGTCGTCGTCTCCACGGCGATGTGGGCGTCTGGCCCGTGGGGACCGCTGCCGCCGTCGGAAAAGGCGCTCGGCGCAGTCGCGTTGATCGGGTGGGTCCTTGTGCCGTGGGCGGCGATGGCGGATCGGCGCACGCCGTGAGCTTCCTGCCCGCCGCCGGATGCGCCGGAATTCGATGACGCGGAGGGGGCCCCTGATCGGCACGGATCTGCTCGTGGAGTACCGGCGGCGGACGACGGATGAACCGACGCCACTGCGCACGTCGAACGGCACACGAGCGCGGCGCGAAACCGATTACGATCAAGCCGCGCACGTCGTCAACCTGCGCGTCGTCTTCAAATAGGAGTCTGCAATGGTGAGGTGCGTGGCATCGATCGCCGCTCTTCTTGGATCCCTGGCGGTGGTGCGCGCGGCCGCGCCGACGGACCTGTTCGTCTACATCGGCACCTATACCGGCGCGACGAGCAAGGGCATCTACGTCACGCGGCTCAACCTGACGACCGGTGGGCTGTCCGAGCCGCGGCTGTCCGCCGAGACGCCGAACCCGAGCTTCCTCGCGGTGCGCGCGGCGGAGGACTATCTCTACGCGGTCAACGAAGTGGACAGCTTCGACGGTCAAGAGACCGGCTCGGTCAGCGCGTTCCGGATCGACCGCACGTCCGGCATGCTGTTCTCGCTCAACCAGCGCAGTTCGGGCGGCCCCGGCCCTGCGCACCTCAGCGTCGATCCAAAAGGCCGCGCCGTGCTGGTGGCCAACTACGGCGGCGGCAGTGTCGAGCTGCTGCCGATCGGCAAGGACGGGGCGCTCGGCGCGCCGACGTCGTTCATCCAGCACACCGGGAGCAGCGTGAATCCCGAGCGTCAGCGCGAGCCGCACGCGCACCAGATCATCGTCGACCCGTCGGATCGGTTCGCCTACGTCGCGGATCTCGGCCTCGACAAGGTGATGATCTATCGCTTCGACGGCGCGAAGCCGTCGCTGACCGCGGCGTCGCCGGCGTCGGCGCCGGTCGCCCCTGGCGCCGGACCGCGGCACGTGACGATCAGCGCGTCGGGCCGATTCGCCTACGTCATCAACGAGCTGAACTGCACCATCACCGCGTTCGAGCGCGACGGTTCGACCGGCGCGCTGAAGGCGATCCAGACGCTCTCGTCGCTGCCGCCGGGCGTGGCCCAGGAAAAGCGCTTCAGCACGGCCGAGATCGCGCTGTCGCCCGCGGGTGCGTTTCTCTACGGCTCGAACCGCGGTCACAACAGCATCAGCGTGTTCGCGGTCGACGGGACCTCCGGGAAGCTGACCTACGTCGCCAACACGCCGACCCAGGGTAAGACGCCGCGCGGCTTCGCGATCGAGCCCGGTGGCGGGTTCCTGATCGCCGGCAATCAGGAGTCGGATTCTGTCGTCGTGTTCAGAATCGATCGGGTGACGGGCACATTGACGCCAGCCGGCGCGCCGGTGACGGTGGGAGCGCCGGTCGACTTCAAGTTCGTACACCCGGTCGTGCCGTGAGCGGCTCGCTTACCGCCGTCTGATCAGCAACAGCGTCTGATCGTCGATCTGCGGTCCGTGCGCCCGCGCCTTCGCCACGACCGCGTTGGCGACCTCGCGCAGCGGCAGGGTGGCCGACGCGGCGAGCAGCGTCTTCATCGCCGCCAGCCCGAGCTCGCGGTCGTGCGCGTCGAAGACCTCGATCAGCCCGTCGGTGAGCAGCGCCAGCAGATCGCCGGGTGCGCAGGCGATCGACAGCGACGAGAACGCATAGTCTTCGAACATGCCCACCGGGATCTGCGGCATCGTCACTTCCTCGACGCCGGCAGGCGTCACCCGCAGGATCGGCAGGTGTCCCGCCACGGCGCAGTCGAGCGTTCCATCGGCCCGTCCGCGCACGCATGCGACCGTGACGTACATCGCGCTGCTCTTCAGCGGCAGCAGGACGGCGTTGAGATCGGTCAGGAGCGGGCCGATATCCGCCCCCTGCCGCAGCCGCATGCGCAGCGCGCTCTTGAACATCGCCATCACCACGCCGGACGACACGCCGTGTCCGGAGACGTCGGCGATATAGGCGAACCAGCCGCTCCCGGTCTCGACGACGTCGATCAGATCGCCGCCGACGTCGCCGCTCGCCTGCGAGGAGCCGAAGAACTCGAAATCGCCGATGCCGCGCTCGACCGGTGGCACCAGCACGGTGTGGATGTCGCGGGCCAGCTCGATCTCGGTCCGCGCGCGAAGATAGCGGGCGGCGGTGGCGTTGATGAACCAGAGGAAGCATCCGTAGCTGACCATCGTCAGCGCCAGCGTCGCGATGCCGTCGAAGGCGAGCTGACGGCGGGCGGCGGCCTCGACGACCGGCATCGCCACGGTGGTTCCGGCGGTGAGGTGCGACCAGGCGATCGAGATCGCCGTCATCGCGGCGATGACGATCCAGTTGCGCCGCAGCGAGCCGAAGGCGAAACCCGCCGCCATGACTCCAGAGGCGACGGCGTTGCGGACCACGACCGGCGGCGCGTGGCGGCCGCCGTCCATGACGTCCATCACCGGACCGAGGATGCCGAACAGGAAGAAGATGGCCGCCAGGAGCGGCAGCAGGGCGCTGAGCGGCAGCTGGGCCACCAGCGCCCGCAGCGGGCGGTTGAACGGCGGTCCCTGCAGGTAGCGCCTGACGCGCGGCATCGGCTATTCGGCGTTGCGTCTGGGCCGCATGTTCGCGGCGAGCACGCGCTTGCGCAGCCGGATGCTCTTCGGCGTGATCTCGACGAGCTCGTCGTCGTTGATGAACTCGATCGCCTGTTCGAGCCCGAGCTTGCGCGCCGGGATCAGGCGAACCGCTTCGTCAGCCGACGAGGCGCGCATGTTCGTCTGCTTCTTTTCCTTGGTGATATTGACGTCCATGTCGGAGTTGCGCGCGTTCTCGCCGACGATCATGCCCTCGTAGACCTTTTCCGCGGGCTCGATGAACATCTCGCCGCGTTCCTGCAGGTTCCAGATGGCATACGCCGTGGCGACGCCGGTGCGGTCGGCGACCAGCGCGCCGGTCGCGCGGGCCGGGATCGCGCCGTGCCACGGCTCCCAGCCGGCGAAGATGTGGTTCAGGATGCCGGTGCCCTTGGTGTCGGTGAGGAACTGCGAGCGGAACCCGATCAAGCCGCGCGCCGGGATCCGGAACTCGAGCCGCACGCGGCCGCTGCCGTTGTTCACCATCTTGGTCATCGTGCCGCGCCGTGTGCCGGCCAGCGCGATGACCACGCCCTGGAACTCCTCGGCGACGTCGATCACCAGATCCTCGACCGGCTCCATGAGCTTGTCGTTGACCGTCTTGGTGACGATGTCGGGTCGCGAGACCTGGATTTCGTAGCCCTCCCGCCTCATCATCTCGATGAGGATCGAGAGTTGCAGCTCGCCGCGGCCGAGCACCTTCATCTGTTCGGGCGTGTCGGTCGGCTCGACCTTGATGGAGACGTTGCCGAGCAGCTCTTTTTCGAGGCGGTCCTTGATCTGGCGCGACGTGACGAACTGCCCGTCCCGCCCCGACATCGGCGATGTGTTGACGCCGAAGATCATCGACACCGTCGGCTCGTCGACCGCGATCACCGGCATCGCCTTGCGGTGCTCCATGTCGGCGACGGTCTCGCCGATCGTGATGTCTTCCAGGCCGGCCAGACAGACGATGTCGCCGGCGGCGGCCGCCTCGATGTCGACCCGTTTCAGGCCGTCGAAGGCAAAGAGCTTGGTGACCTTGGTGTCGTGGAACGAGCCATCGAGCTTGCAGACGGTGACCGGATCGCCGATCTTGACGCGGCCGTTGAAGATACGGCCCACCGCGATGCGCCCCAGGTAATCGCTCGAGTCGAGGTTGGCGACCAGGATCTGCAGCGGGCCGTCCACCTTGCCGCGCGGCGGCGGCACGTGGGCGATGATTTGCTCGAACAGCGGCCGCAGATCGTCGCCCGGGGCGTCCATCGACAGCGTCGCGGTGCCGGCCTTGGCGCTGGCATAGACGACAGGGAAGTCGAGCTGTTCCTCCGTCGCGTCGAGGTCGATGAAGAGGTCGTAGATCTCGTTCAGCACTTCCTGGACCCGCGCGTCGGGGCGATCGATCTTGTTGATCACGACCAGCGGCGGCAGCCGTCGCTCGAGCGCCTTGCGCAGCACGAAGCGGGTCTGTGGCAGCGGCCCTTCCGACGCGTCGACGAGCAGCATGACGGCATCCACCATCGACAGCGTCCGTTCGACTTCGCCGCCGAAGTCAGCGTGGCCGGGCGTGTCGACGATGTTGATGAGCACGTCGCCGTAATGGACGGCGGTGTTCTTGGCCAGAATCGTGATCCCGCGCTCGCGCTCGAGGTCGGTGTTGTCCATCGCGCGCTCGGCGACGCGCTCGTTGCTCCGGAAGGTGCCGCTCTGGCGCAGCAGCCCGTCGACCAGGGTGGTCTTGCCGTGGTCGACGTGGGCGATGATGGCGACGTTCCTGCGGAGCGGATTGGCGATCTCTGTCGGGGCGGACCGGTGTGCGGACATCCTCTCAGTATACCGGCAGGGGCGGAGGTTGCGCTCGAGAGGTTGGGCTTTTGCGCCGGATCAACCATCGGCGGCCGCTTTGCGTCATATTCCTGACAGTGAACGTCGGCTATCGTGCGACGTCAGATTCGGACCTGATCACCCGCGCGGCTGCCGGCGAGGGCGAGGCGTTTCATGCACTCGTCGAGCGGCACCGGGCGATGGTGTACCGGGTGGCGTACCAGTTCGCGGGCCATCACCACGACGCGGAAGACATTGCGCAGGACGTGTTCATCAAGGTGTACCGATCGCTCGACCGCTTCCGCCACGACGCCCAGGTGACGTCGTGGCTCTACCGGATCGTCATGAACGCGTGCATCGATCACCGTCGGCGCAACTCGCCGGCCGGCTGGGCGCCGTTCAACGAGGACGCGGAGCTCAAGATGGTGAACACCCCTGAGGAGGGGCCCGGTCCCGAGGAACAGGCATACGGCGGACAGATCGGCGAGGTGCTGGCCGGCGAGATAGCCCGCCTCCCCCCCGGCCAGCGGCTGGTGTTCACGATGCGTCATCATGAAGGCTTGAAGCTCTCGGAGATCGCCGACGCCCTGGGGCTGGCCGAGGGCACCGTCAAACGGCAGCTGCACGCGGCGGTGCACCGGCTGCGCGCGGCGCTCGCGGGTATGCGGGTGCCGACAGGTGGCCGCGCATGACCTGCGGTCACTCGGGCGCGTCCGAGGTCGAGCGCTATTTCTATGACGAGCTCGACGCGACCCATCGCGCAGCGCTGGCGGCGCACCTGACGACCTGCGCGGACTGCCGGCAGCAGCTGGACGATCTCGGAGCGATCCGCCTTGCGCTGGCGGCCCATCCGGTTGTCGAGGCACCGCCCGCCGGGGACTGGTCGGGATTCATGGGGCGGCTCGATCGCTCGACCGGGGGCCTTCGCCCATCGGAGTCGGCGGTCCGCGCAGACGGCCGCCGCTCCGTTGGCTCGTTCACGGCGTTCCGTCGCGTCGCGGCCTTTGCCGCCACGCTGGCAATCGCGGTGTCGGGCGTCTACTTTGCCGCGCAGGCCCGGCACACCTCGCCGCCGGCCGTGTCGCGTCCGCCTTCGGGGGGACATGACAGGGGTCTAGCGGCGCCAGCCGCCTCCCCGCCATCGGTGAACCTGACGCCCACCGCCGCGCTGCGCCAAGTGACCGCCGAACACCTCGAACGCTCGAAGCTTGTCGTGCTGGGTCTCGCGGGACGTGATCCGGACCACACGCGGTCGGCCGACTGGCAGTACGAGCGCCGCCTGGCCGGCACGTTGCTGCCCGAGACGCGCCTCTACCGCCTGGCGGCGCAGGAGCGCGGCGCGGAAGATGTCGCGCACGTCATGCGAGACCTCGAAACCGTGCTGCTCGAAGCGTCGATGAGCGAAAGCGCCGACCGCGAGTCGCTCCAGCGTGTGCAACGGCTGATCGCGCGGCGGGGGCTGGTCAGCAAGATGCAGATGGTGGCCGCCGGTCTCTAGGGCACGAAGGTCACGAAGAAAACGAAGGACCGAAGGATCATGCTGAGGAAAATCGCGACTGGCGCGGCGGCGTGGCTGCTGGTCGCCGCACTGGCCGCGGCGGCGCCGGCACCCGACTCGAAGCGCCTCGGGCATGCCAAGGATCTCATCGCCGACGAACAGTGGACGCGGGCGATCGCGGAGCTGCAGGCAGCGGCGGACGATGCCAAGGAGACCAACCGCGACGAAGCGCTGTTCTGGCTGGCCCACAGTCAGCACCAGGCCGGCGACGACGCGGCGTCGCTGCAGACGATTGCGCGCCTCGAACGGACGGCGCCGTCGAGCCGGTGGGTGCATCCGGCGCGATCGCTGCGAATCGAGATTGCGCAGCGGCTCCGCCGTGACGACGTGTTGTGGATGACGGTGCTGCCGCCGCCCCCTCCTGCGGCACCGGCCGCGCCCGTTGCCCCGGCCGCGGTGCTGCCGCCGCCCCCTCCCGGACCCCCGTCCCCGCGTCCCGCGACGCTGGTGGCGCCGCCCGCCCCTCCCAGACCGCCGTCCCCGCGTCCGGCCGCGCTGCCGCCGCCCGCCCCGCCGGCGCCGCCGGTTCCGCTGGGATTGCGCGAGTACTGGCTGCCGATGCCGGGTTCGGCGGATATGACCCTGAAGCTGCAGGCGCTGACCGGGCTGCTCGACTCGCATAGCGATCAGGTGATCCCGCTCCTGCGCGAGATCGCCCTCGATCCCAACAGTCCCGACGAGGCGCGCCAGGCCGTCTTCGTGCTCGGGCAGTCGCGGCGTCCCGGGGCCGAGCGGGCCGTGGTCGACGTGGCGCGTGGCGCCGCCGAACCCGTGCGGATCGCCGCCGTGCGCGAGCTGGGCCGATTTGCAGGACCGGGGATCTCGTCGGAGCTGATGCAGGTGTATACGATGGGCGGCACGGCGCGTCTCAAGCGCCAGATCGTCGCCTCGCTTGGCGAGCGGGCCGACAACGTGTCGCTGGTGCGCATCGCCAGGGCGGAAACGGAGCCGACGGTGCGCGATTCCGCCATCGTGACACTCGGCCGTACCGGCGCGCGCGACGAGCTCCGCGCGCTCTACGTGCAGACGCAACCGGTCTCGCGCCAGGCGGTCCTCTCGGCGCTGTTCGCCGCCAGGGACGACGACGAGCTGATTCGCATCGCCAGGACCGAGCACGATCCGGCGCTGCGACTCCGCGCCCGTCAGCAGTTGCAGCTGCTGGCGACGCCGAAGGCGTTGAAGTTCCTCGAAGACAACCCCTAGAGGGTTCGTTGGTATAGTCAGCGGATGTCCGAGGCCGGTCCCGCGAATCCCCTTCTCGACGGCCTCCGCATCGAGCCGGCGCCGGCCTCGACGACGCTGGTGATCTTTGGCGCCTCGGGCGATCTCACCAAGCGCAAGCTCCTGCCGGCCGTGTACCAGCTGTCGCGCGGCCAGCGCCTGCCCGCGCAATTCAGCGTCCTCGGCGTCGCCCGCACGCCGATGTCCGACGACGAGTTCCGCCAGCAGTTCCACGACAGCCTCAAGGAGTTTGCCGGGCTGGCGTCTCCCGACGAGGTGTCGTCGGCGATGGCGCGCGCGCTCGCCTACGTGAACGGCGAGATGGACGATCCGGCGCTCTACGAGCGGATCGCCGCGAAGCTGAAGGATACGCACGCCGCCGACGGCGTGCTGTTCTACCTGGCGATTCCGCCGTCGGTCTGCGGAACCGTCGTCGAGCAGCTGAGCGCGGCCGGACTGACCAAGTCATCCACGCCCGACGGCTGGCGGCGCGTCATTGTCGAGAAGCCGTTCGGCACCGACCTCGCCAGCGCGCGGGCGCTCAACGTCGAGCTGCACACGCACCTCGACGAATCGCAGGTGTTCCGCATCGACCACTATCTCGGCAAGGAGACCGTTCAGAACCTCCTCGTCTTCCGCTTCGCCAACGGCATGTTCGAGCCGGTGTGGAACCGGCGCTACATCGACCACGTGCAGATCACCGCCGCCGAGACGGTCGGCGTCGAGCGGCGCGCCGGCTACTACGAAGGGGCCGGGGCGCTGCGCGACATGGTGCAGAACCATCTGATGCAGGTGCTGTCGCTCGTCGCGATGGAGCCGCCGACGACGTTCTCGGCCGAGAACGTCCGCGACCGCAAGCACGACGTGCTGCTCTCCATCCAGCCGCTCCTCGACAACGGCGGCGGCAACGTCGTCCGCGCCCAGTACCGCGCCGGCTGGGTCAACGGCAGCCAGGTGCCGGCCTATCGGGACGAGGACGGGGTCGATCGCGCCTCGACGACCGAGACCTACGTCGCGCTGCGGCTGCATCTCGACTCGTGGCGGTGGGCCGGGGTGCCGTTCTACCTCCGCACCGGCAAGCGGCTGCCGAAGCGCACGACCGAGATCGCGATCCAGTTCCGCCGGCCGCCGCTGCACATCTTCAGCAAGGTGAGCCCGACGCCGATCTCGTCGAACCTGCTGATCGTCAACGTGCAGCCCGACGAGGGGATCTCGGTGCGGTTCGAGGCGAAGCTGCCGGGCACGCGCATGCAGCTGGCGCCGGTGATGATGAACTTCCGCTACGGGAGCGCGTTCGGCATGGCGGTGCCCGAGGCCTACGAGACGCTGCTGCTCGACGCGATGCTCGGCGACCCGACGCTCTACGCGCGCCACGATTTCGTCGAGGAATCGTGGGCGCTGATTACGCCGGTGCACCAGGCGTGGAAGGCGCGCGGGGCGCGCGAGATTCCGACCTACGAGGCGGGCGAGTGGGGCCCGCCGGAGGCTGACGCGATGATGGCGGCGGACCACCGCCGGTGGAGGACGCTGTGAACGCGTTGATCGCCACGGTGATCGTGATCGGCAGCCGCGCCCGCGTCGACGAGGCAGCCGCGGCGCTCGACGAGGTCAACGATCGCGGCGGCGTGCGCCGCGTGCTGATCTCGGAAGGGACCGAGACGACGGCGTCCGCCGACGAGCAGGACACCACGATCCGCCTCGACGGACTGTCGCCGGATTACGTCGACAACGCGGTCGCCTGGCTGCGGCTCTCGAGCCTGCCGGCCGTGGTGTGGTGGCGCGGCGGCTCGGCTGAGGCGCTCGCCCGGCTGGCCCATCTCGCGGATCGCCTGGTGCTCGACACCGATCCGGCCGACGCGATGTGGCCGCACGCGGCCGGTCTGCTCGACCAGACCGCGCTCACCGATCTGCACTGGGGCATGCTGACGCGCTGGCGCTCGGCGCTCGCGCATCTCTTCGACATCCCGCAGGTGCGCGCCGCGGCCTCGGCCTATACCGATCTCGAGATCCAGGCCGCGGACCGCGCCGCGGCGCGTCTCTTTGCCGGGTGGCTGCGTACCTGCCTGAGCGGCGCGCCGCTGAACGTCCGCTTCGGCGACGCACCGGCCGGCGGCCGAGCGCCGTTGGCGCGCGTCCGGCTGTCGGGCGGCAGCGGCCCCGGGCTGACGCTGCGCGTCGAGGACGACCGCACCTGTCTCGAAGCGGAAGTCGACGGCGCCGGCGGCGCGCGCGTCGTCCCGCTCGGGAGCAGCAAGCTGGCCAGCCGGTTCGTGGAGGAAATCAACGTGAGGACCCGCGACGCGGCGTTCGAGCGGGCGCTCGTCGCCGCGATGGAGACTGGCGCATGAGCCAGAGCAGCTTCGGAATGGTCGGCCTCGGGACGATGGGGCGCAATCTCGCGCTCAACATCGAGGAGCACGGATTCACCGTGGCGGTCCGGAACCTCGCGCGGCTACCGCAGAACCTGAGGCAGGCGCAGCGCGACGCGTTCGGCGCACACACCTTCGAACGCGTCGAGCAGCCGGGATTCATGCCTTTCGACTGGGGCCTGAAAGGGGAGTGACGGATCGCGGGAGACCCGGAGACGGATGCTGTCCGGGCAGCGCGATCTGGCGGTGGCATGGCGACTCTGAATCTATCGGCGGTACTGGAGCACCCGGCACGTCTCGTCCCTGATCGGGTCGCCATCACCTTTGGCGGCGAGCAGCTGACCTACGCGCAGCTCAACGCGCGGGCGGATCAACTGGCGGCGGGACTGCACGCCTCCGGCATCCGCGCCGGGGATCACGTCGCGCTGTCGTGTCCGAACCTGCCGTATTTTCCCATCGCCTATTTTGGGATCCTGAAGGCCGGCGGCGTGGTCGTTCCGCTCAACGTACTGCTCAAGCCGCGCGAAATTGCCTATCACCTGCGCGACAGCCACGCCAAGGCGATCATCGCTTTCGAGGGAACGCCGGCGCTGCCGATCGGTGCCGCGTGCACCGCGGCCGCCGCCGACGCCGGCACGCCGCGCGTCTTTCTGATGCCGCGCGATCTGGCGGCGCTGATGCGCGACGATCCGTCGTTTCAGGCGCCGCGCCGCGAGCCGCATGACACCGCGGTGATCCTCTATACGTCGGGTACGACCGGCCATCCCAAGGGGGCGGAACTCACGCACGACAACATGGTCGGCAATGCCATCACCAGTCACGACCTGTTCCGGCCCGCCTTCAATGCGCCGCCCACGGCGTCGGACGGCGAGCCGGGCGTGCAGCACGCCACGCTGATCACCCTGCCGCTCTTTCATTCGACGGCGCAGACCACCCAGATGAACGCCGGCCTCTACGGCGGCTTCCGCCTGGTGCTGCTGCCGCGCTTCGATGCTGCCGCCGTCCTCGAGACGTTCGCCCGCGAGCGTGTCGGCCTGTGGATCGGGGTGCCGACCATGTACTGGGCGCTGCTGCAGCATGCGAAGGGCGTCAAGACGGACCTCGCCGCGGCGGTGGCCTCGCTGCGGCTGTGCGTGTCGGGTGGCGCGCCGATGCCGCTCGAACTGCTGCGCGACTTCGAGCGCACGTTCGGTGTCCGCATTCTCGAAGGGTACGGCCTGTCGGAGACCGCGCCGGTGGTGGCGTTCAACCAGCTGCAGCGCCCGTCGAAGCCGGGGACGGTCGGGTTGCCGGTGTTCGGGGTGGAGGTGCGGTGCGTCGACGAGCACGATCGGCCCGTCGCCGCCGGCGAGCGCGGCGAGGTGATCCTGCGCGGGCCGAACGTGATGAAAGGCTATTACGAGAATCCCGACGCCACCGCCGAGGCCAAGCGCGGCGGCTGGTTCCGCACCGGCGACATCGGCCGGATCGACGCCGACGGCTACCTGTCGATCGTCGATCGCAAGAAGGACATGATCCTGCGCGGCGGCTTCAACGTCTATCCCCGCGAGGTCGAAGAAGCGCTGCTCGGGCATCCGGCCGTGTCGCTGGCGGCGGTGATCGGCGTGCCCGACGAGCGGCTGGGGGAAGAGGTCAAAGCGTTCGTCGTGCTCAAGGCGGGCCAGCAGCTGCGGCCCGAGGATCTGATCGCGTGGGCGCGTGAGGAGATGGCGGCTCACAAGTATCCGCGCATGGTCGAGATCAGAGATGCGCTGCCGATGAATGCCTCGGGCAAAGTCTTGAAACGGGAGTTGCGACAAGCTCAACCATAGGTGTGCCGGCATTGCCTGCCACCGGGCGACAGGTTATAGTCCGAGTCCATGGCTCTCGAGCTGCCAGGAGCGCACCGCAGCACGGGGCTGGTCGACGTTCTCGACCGCGTCCTCGACAAGGGACTGGTCATCGCCGGTGACATCAAGGTGTCGCTCGCCGAAGTCGAACTGCTCACGATTCGCATCCGCCTGCTCGTCTGCTCACTCGACAAGGCGCAGGAGATCGGGCTCGACTGGTGGCGGTACGACCGCGACCTCTCGCCCGGGGCGGGCAGCGCCGCCGAGCACGCCGACCTGCGGGCCGAAATCCGCCAGCTGCAGGAACGGATCGACACGCTGGCTGCCGCGCGCGCGCCGGCGCGTCCCGCCGGCCGCCGCCGCCGGCGATCTCGATAGGGTTGCGAATGCCTGGAGGCAGAGGAGCACAGCATGGCAGTTGAACGGGCAGCAGGCGGCACGAGTCTCATCGACGTTCTCGACCGCGTGCTCGACAAAGGGATCGTCATCGACGCGTGGGTGCGCGTCTCGCTTGTCGGCATCGACCTGATCACGGTCGAAGCGCGTGTCGTGGTGGCGTCCATCGATACCTATCTGAAGTACTCGGAAGCGGTCGGGCAGGTCTCGCCGGTGTCGCGTCCGGCTGCGGAGCTGCCCTCGCACCAGGACGTGATCGCGGAGAACGCCGCCCTGCGCGCGGAGCTGGCGGCGGTGAAGGGCGGACGCGCCAAGCGACGCCGGACCGGCGGCGAGGGCTAGTCGATCGTGTCGCGCGCGGCGGCGCCGCTGGCGCCCGGACCTGCAGTCGAGCCCGAGGCGAAGCTCGCGTTCGTCGAGTTTCTGCTGACCAGCATCGACGTACAGGAGTCGGCGCGGCGGGCTGTCGAGTGGCTGGTCGGGCACGCGCCGGTCAACGAAGCGGCGGTGCTCGTCGCCGACGAACCGGCGAACAAAATGCTGCTGGTCGCCGAGTACGGCATCTCGGCTGGCGCGATCATGGACTTCGCGTTGAGCCGTGACGAAGTGAGCCACCCGCTGATCGACGCACTCGACACGCCGGGTCCCGCGTTCATCCAGGATCTGCCGCCGCATCACCGCGGTCCGCTGTCGGCGCGCGCCTTCCACGTCATCCCCCTGCGCGCCGAGGCCCAGGAGCCGGCGCTCGGTCTGCTGCTGGTGGCCGGCATCGCCCCGCAGCTCGATGCCGACACCGCCTGGATCGGCCGGACGCTCGGCAAGCAGCTGGCGCGCCTGCTCGGGCGGCAACTGCTCGCCGAGACGCGCTTCGGGCAGGAGCGGATGCTGCTCTACAGCATCATCAACGCGGTCACCGACCCGATCCTGCTGACCGACACCGAAGGCAAGCTGATCATCGCCAACAGCCATGCCGAGAAGCTGTTCGCCGCGCCGGAGGAGGCCAGTGAAGGCTGGCGCCGCGCCGCCGGGCTGAACAACATGCTGTTCTCGGCCGCACTGTCGACAAACGCCGTCGGCATGAGCGAACTGGCGCGGCGCGAACTGCTGCTGGTCGACCCGCTCGAGGGCTCGGATCTGCTCTTCGAGCTGCTCAGCTCCCGCGCCAAGGACGAGCGTCAGGGCACCTACGTGGTGTCGATTCTCCGCAACGTCACCGATCTCGCCCGCGCCAAGGAAGAGATCGAGGAGAGTTATCGCACGCTGCGCATCGCGCAGGCGGAGGTCCGCGACGAGCGCCACCGTCTCGATCTGATCATCGACTCGGTCGCCGATCCGATCCTCGTGACCGACCAGGAAGGCGACATCGTGCTGATGAACACGCCGGCGGAGCGGCTGTTCAACGCCCCCGGGGTCGACGACGAGGCGGCGCTCCGGCGCGTCCGCGGCAACGGCGCCAACCTGACGTCGTTCGTCTCCAACGTGCTGACGCGGTCGGGGGAGCAGCGCTACCGCGGCGAGATCCAGCTCGCCGACTCGGTGACCGGCCGGCCGCTGCCGGTCGAAGCGCTCGCCGGGACCATCCTCTCGGAGCAGGGCGAGCTGATGTGGGTCGTGACGATCCTCCACGACCTGACGGAGGCGATCGATAAGGCGCGGCTGTACGAGCAGTTGAAGCAAGCCTCAGTGGAGCTCGAACGCAAGGTCCAGGAGGCGACCGGCGAACTGGCGGAGCAGAACGAGCTGCTGCGGCGCCAGCACATCGCCCTCGAGCAGGCATCGGCGCTCAAGTCGCAATTCCTCGCCAACATGTCGCACGAGTTCAGGACGCCGCTCAACGCGATCCTGGGCTACACGCACATGCTCCTCAACAACGTCACCGGACAGGTGAGCGACCCGCAGCGCAAGAGTCTCACCCGGATCGACTCCAACGCGCGGCACCTGCTCGCGCTGATCAACGACATCCTCGACATCACCCGCATCGAGGCCGGACGCATGCCGCTCAACTCGAGCACGTTCGAGGTGGGCGAACTGTTCGAGGAGGTCCAGGCGGAGCTCGAGCCGATCATCAAGCGTTCGAACCTCGCGGTCTCCACCCGGGTGCGGGGCAGCCTGCCACGGCTGCGGACCGACCGGCAGAAGGTGAAGCAGATCGTCCTGAACCTGCTGAGCAACGCCCTCAAGTTCACCGCGACCGGCGCGGTGACGATGACCGCCTCCTACAGCGCACACTCGAAACTCGTCGACATCGCGGTGAAAGACACCGGCGTCGGCATTCCTCCCGAGGATCAGTCCAAGGTGTTCGAAGACTTCCGGCAGCTCGATTCGTCGCCTGCCCGCGGCTACGGCGGTACCGGGCTGGGCCTCTCGATCTGCCGCCGGCTGGCGCAGATCCTGAGCGGATCGATCGAACTCGACAGTAGCGTCGGCAAGGGTTCGACCTTCACGCTGCGGCTGCCGACGAGGGCGAAACGGCGATGACGACGAAAACCCGCGAGCGCGAGCTCGTGCTCGTCGTCGAAGACTACCAGGACGCCCGCGAGATGTACGCCGCCTACCTGCAGTTCTCGGGCTTCGAGGTGGCGGAGGCCTCCAACGGCATCGAGGCCGTCGAGAAGACGACGGCGCTGCTGCCCGACATCGTGCTGATGGACCTGGCGCTGCCGCGCATGGACGGATGGGAAGCGACGCGACGCCTGAAGGCGGATCCGCGCACCCGCCACATCCCCGTGGTGGCGCTGACCGGCCACGCACTCCCGGGGCATTCCGACGGCGCTCGTGAGGCCGGCTGCGACGCGTTCGTCACCAAGCCGTGCCTGCCCGACGCGCTGGTGGCCGAGATCCGGCGCTTGCTCGACGAGCCCCGCGCGAACGACGACACGGCACAGACCCGACCCGGTCGGGTGGAAAAGAAGAGGACGTAGGCTCCGAGGGGGCTTCGCGGAAGATGGCAAAGACAGCACGCAAGCCGGCCAAGCCGGTCAGGCCGGCGAAGACGGTCAAACCGGCGAAGACGGTCAGACCGGCAAAGACGGCCAGACCGGCAAAGACGACCAGACCGGCGACGCCGGCGAAACCGTCGAATACGGCCAAACCCGTGAAGACCGCCAAGAAAGCTGCGTCGGTGAAATCGACGCCGGCGGTGCGCGAGTTGGCGCCGGTCGAAGTGGCGCGCGGCAAGCTGGAGCGCGTCAGGGTGCCTTCCCCCTCCAGGCGTGAGGCCGAGTCGTCGGGCAAGTACGTCTACTGCGTCATCCGCTCGGAACAGCCGCTCGGTTTCGGGCCGCTCGGCCTGGGGCCGGAGGCGGCCGAAGTCCACACCATCCACTATCGCGACATCGCGGCGGTCGTCTCCAACACGCCGATGGTGGTGCAGGACCCGACCCGCGAGAACGTGCTCGCCCACCAGCGCGTCAACGAGACGGTGATGCAGAAGCACACGGTGATTCCGATGTCGTTCGGCACGGTCTTCAAGACCGACGACGACATCACCGAGCTGCTGCGATCGGCCTACGACGCGTTCAGCGACGTGCTCAACAAGATGCAGGAGAAGTTCGAGTTCGGCCTCAAGGTGCTCTGGGATCGCGACCAGATCATCCGCGAGATCGAGGACGAAGACGAGGATATCCGGCGGCTGAAGAGCGAGATCTCGTCGCAGAAGGGCTCGACCTATTTCGCGCGGATGCAGTACGGACGGCTGATCGACGCGGCGCTGCAGTCGCGCACCGAGCGCTACGTCGCCGAGATCTTTACTGCGCTGCGCAGCGTGTCGGTGGCGTCACGCTCGAACAAGCCGATCGGCGATCGGATGATCATGAACGCCGCCTTCCTCGTCTCGCGCGAGATGGAGCAGGCGTTCGACGCGCGGGTCAAGGAGATCGGCCAGCAGTACGAGAAGCTGACCTTCAAGTACACCGGTCCCTGGCCCCCTTACAACTTCGTCAACATCCGCCTCAAGCTGGAACGGGCGCATTGACGCCGTGCTCATCATCGATTCGCTGATCATCTCGGGCGTCCGGTTCGTGCTCGACAAGGTGGTCGCCGCCGTCGACACCGAGCTGAACGACGACACCGTGCTGCGCGAGCGCCTGCTCGATGCGCAGATGCGCGTCGAGCTCGGCGAGATGAGCCAGCAGGCCTTCGACGAGCTCGAGACGGAGATCCTGGCGCGCCTCCGGGAGATCAGGGATCGGCAGCGCGGCGGCGAGTCCGCCGCGATCTCGCCGGCCGGGATGAAGGTCACCGGCATCGAGGCGACGTTCGACGGCGACGAGCATTGAGGATCGGGCGCGGCTGCCGCGCCCGGCGCGGCGCCGGGTGACCTCGTTTTCCTTCATCGGCGGCAAGGGCGGCGTCGGCAAGACCACCTGCGCGGCGGTCGCCGCGCTGCAGTCGGCTGCGCACGCCGCCACGCTGCTGGTCACGACCGACCCCGCCTCGTCGCTGGGCGACGCGCTGGGCGCGCCGGTCGGCGAACGGCCGCGCCCGGTGCCGGGCGTGCGGCGCCTGCATGCCGCGAACGTCGATGCGTCACGCGCGTTCGCGCGCTGGCTCGCGCCGCGCGCGCCGCTGGTCGCGGAGATCGCGCTGCGCGGCACGTATCTCGACGAAGAGGATGTGGCGCGGCTGCTCAAGCTGTCGCTGCCCGGCATCGACGAAGTGATCGGGCTGATCGAAATCAGCCGGCTCTCGCAGGGCTTCGACGCGGTGATCGTCGACACCGCGCCGACCGGGCACACGCTGCGGCTGCTCGCCGCGCCCGTGCTGATCGACCGCCTGGCGTCGCTGCTCGACGGCCTGCAGGGCCACCATCGCGCGGTGGTCAGCGCGCTGCGCGGCGCCTACCGCGCCGACGCGGCCGATGCGCTGATCGGCCGGCTGCGCGCCGAGAGCACGGCGCTCGCATCGCTGGTCCGCGATCCCGCGACCCGCATCGCCTGGGTGACGCTGCCGGAGCCGATGGCGCTCGAGGAGACGTCGGACGCGCTGGCCTCGCTCGCGGCGGCTGACATTCACGTGACGGAATTGATCGTCAACCGGGCGACGCCGCCGCCGCCGCAACCCTGCGCGTTCTGCGACTCGCGCCGGCGCTTCGAGGCGCGCGCGCTGCTCCCGATCCGGGCGCGGTTCTGCGGGCTCGCCGTGTCGGTGTACCCGGAGCTGGCTCGCGAGCCGATCGGCGTGCGGACGCTGACGGCGCTCGGCCGCTCCCGCGCACCGTGGTCGCCACCGCCGCCTGCCCGTCTTCCGGCTGTTGCACAGCGGGTCCGGGCCGGGTCGCGACGAGAAGGCCGCGGTCCGCTGTTCTTCGTCTCGCCAGCGACTCCGCCAGACGGCGCCGTCCGCGGCTTCGGCGCGCGCTGGCTCGTGTTTGGCGGCAAGGGCGGGGTTGGCAAGTCGACGTGCGCGGCGGCAGCCGCCCTCGAGCTTGCCGAGACCAGCCGCGTCCTGCTGCTCTCGACGGATCCCGCCCATTCGCTGAGCGACGTCTTCGGTCAGCGGTTCGACAACGTGCCGCGGCCGGTCCGCGGCAGGCCGACGCTGCAGGTTCGTGAGATCGACGCGGCCGCCGAGATGGATCGACTGCGCCGGGCCTACGTCGACGCGGTCGACGAGGCGTTTGCCCGCATCGCGCGCAGCGGCGGCGATCGGAACGCCTTTCGCGACGCGATCGACCTCGCCCCTCCGGGCGTCGACGAGGTGATCGCGATCGCGGAGGTCGCCGAAGCGCTCCACGACGGACACGCCGGCTACGACATCGTCGTCACCGACACGGCGCCGACCGGCCATGCCCTGCGCCTGCTGCAGACGCCTCAGGTCCTGCGCGAATGGACGCAGGCGCTGATGGCGATCCTGCTGAAGTACCGGGAAGTGGTGGGCGCCGGCAGCCTGGCGGCGCTCCTGGTGCAGCTGTCGAAGCGGCTGCGCGGGCTGCAGGACACTCTGCGCGATCGCGACCGCGCCCGCTTCGTCGTGGTGACGCGGCCGGCAGCGCTGCCGGTGGCCGAGTCGCGCGACCTCATGGCCGCGCTCGACTCGCTCGGCATCGCTGTCGGCGCCGTGATTGTGAATGCGGTCGGCCGCGGAACGTGCACGCGATGTGCCTCGATCGAGCGGACACAGGCCATTGAGGTCCGCCGGCTCGCGGCGGCCCGGGGCAGCTACGCTATCATCGAGGCCGCTGCCGAGGTACCGCCGCCGCACGGCAGCCGCGCGCTACAGGCGTGGGCGAAGCGCTGGCGGCAGGTGAGATGATGGTCACACGCCCCACGGCAGCCTATCTCTACTGCGTCGTGCGCAGCGACAGGCCGCCATCGCTGGCGCGGGCGCCGCGAGGCGTTCCGGCGGCGACGAGGCCTGAGGCGCATGCGGTGGGCCGTTCGCTGTGGATCGTCGCCGCGTCAGTGCCGCTCGACATCTACGGTCCGGCCTCGCTCGAGGGCCGTCTCGGCGATCTGGACTGGGTGTCGCGCGTGGCGCTCGCGCACGAGGCGCTGGTCGAACATGTCGCCGGCGTGCGGACGGCCACCGTGATTCCGACCAAGCTCTTCACGATGTTCTCGTCGCTCGACAAGGCGGTGGCCGACGTGGCGTCGCGCCGTGCCGCGATTCTCCAGGCGACGCGGCGCATCGCGGGGGCGGCGGAATGGGGCGTTCGCGTCTTTCACCGTCCACGAAGGCCGTCCGCCAAGGCCCCGGCTGCGAAGAGCGGCGCCGAATTCCTGCGCGCCCGCAAGCAGGCGCGTGACGCGGGGGCGCTCGCACGCACCGCCGCAGCGGACGGCGCCCGGACCGCGCTCTCGGCGCTCCGTCGCCACGCGCGCGACCTCCGCCTTCGCTCGCCGCGGGACGGGGCGGCTCCCGACCCGCCGATCCTCGATGCCGCGTTCCTGGTGTCCGTGTCGGCGCGAGGGCGCTTCGAAGCCGAGGCGCGTCGCCAGTCTCGCGCGCTCGAGAAGGCGGGGGCGGCGCTCGTGCTGACTGGACCGTGGCCCGCCTACAACTTCGTCGTTCCCGGAGAACGCTCATGAAGCGGCCCAAAGCGCGGCCGCGGCCGCCTCGAAGCGCGACCGCCTCGCGGCTCCCGGCCAGGACGAAGCACACGACCGTGCCAGGCCGGCGCCCGCCCCGCGCCAAACCGGCGTCGAAGCGGCCGGCGTCCAAAGCGCGGCCGCGCACGCCCCAGCGTCAGATCGGCCGCATCGTCGACGACCGGGAGTCGTCGGTGCTCGACCTGATCGACAACCTTCTCGAGAAGGGCGTCGTCCTCAACGCGGACCTGATTCTCGCGCTGGCCGACGTCGATCTCGTCTACGTGCGCCTGTCGGCGTTGTTGTGCGCCGCCGATCGGATCATGCCGTCGCTCCAGTCCGCGCCGCGCGCCGTGTCGAAACGGGCGGGCGAATGATGCCGTGGTACGTGTTCGCGCTGTCGGACGAGCGGCCGCGCGCGGCGGCTGGAGTGGGACTGGGAGGCGCGCTCACGGCGCGTGCCGTGCCAGGTGGTTTTGCGATTGTGGAACGGCGAGCGGACGTGCCGCCCGTGGAATTCGGGACGCTGCGCACGCACGACGCGGTCGTGGCACGCGTCGCCGATATGGTTCCGGCCATCCTTCCGGTGCGGTTCGGCACACTGGTCGAACTCGAGGATCTCGAAGAGATGCTCACCGACCGTGAAGCGGAGATCTCCGAAGCGCTCGATCGCGTCAGGGGCCGGGTGCAGTTCACGTGGCGCGGGCCGGCATCGGTGCGCGGTCGGGCCCGCGCGGGCCGGCCAGCGAAGAGTGGGACCGACTACCTGCGGCGGGCCGCGCGGTCTGCGTCTGGGGTGCCGCCGGCGCCGTTTCGCAGACTCCGGGACGCGTTCGGTTCGTTGATTGCAGCCCAACGCTACCAGGCGGCGGCGGGCGTCATCCCCGAATCGCTTTACCACCTCGTGAATCGGACGGATGGAGCGCGGTACATGCGGCTCGCCAGGAAGGCGTCGGTCGACGGCAGCCTGTCGGTGAAGGGCCCTTTTCCGCCGTTCGCGTTCACGCCGGAGCTGATCTGATGCCGCGGACCGGCCGTGCGCCGAAGGCACGCAAGCGCGCGGTGACGTCGCGTCGGACACCGGTTCGCACCCGGAAGAGCATGGCGAGTCCCGCCGACGCGAAGCAGATCGACGCGATCCGCCAGCATCTCGAACACGTGGCCGCCGGGCCGCCGCGCTGGAACGCCAATCCGGACGAAGTACGGCGGGCCGTCTTGAAGCTGGTCCTGACTCTGGTCGAACTGATCCGTCAACTCCTCGAGCGCCAGGCGATCCGGCGAATGGAGGCCGGCACGTTCACCGACGACGAAACCGAGAATGTCGGCGTGGCCTTGATGCGGCTTCAGGAAACGATTGCCGACCTGGCGAAGCAGTTCGACATCGACCCGTCGGACTTGAACCTCGATCTGGGGCCGATGGGAAAGCTGCTCTGAGCTGCCACCACCGCGATAGAGTGAGGTATGGCCGAAGTGACGATTTCGCTCAAGCATGCTCCCGAAGAGGTCGAGGAGCCGTGCGGTGTCTGCGGAGCGATGTTCATTCCCGCTGAAGACTCCGGCTCACGTGCCTTCACCATCGGCACCGGCAAGCAGGATTTCATTTCACTGATGTGCGGCGGCTGCCATTCGAAATGGACCCACGGCGCGACGGTGCGTATTCGCTCGCGCCGATCCTGACCCGCGTCAGTCGTCCTCGGCGACGGGGCCTCCCCCTCCTGTTTTCGCGACATCCTGCTGGCTGACCCGCTCGGTGTTGAATTTCTTCGCGCTCGCAATGATCTTGTCGAAGGCGTCGTCGAAGTCGAATGACGCCGCCTTGGAAAACCGTGTGTAGTTCACGCGGGCCACGACGAACGGCTTGAGGTACGGGCTGGTCAATCCCTTCGCCTTCAGTTTCTCGACGACCGCCGACACGGCGTCGTCCAGCTTCAGGACTTTTCGGGCGCGCCGCTCGCGTTCCTTCAACGCCTTGCTCATCGGCTCGTCGACGAAGCCGTCCACCCGTCGCAGGATCGGCTGGTAGGCGCCGCCGCTCAGCCGCGGCCGCTCTTCGTACGCGGCGCCCAGCGTCAGAAACGACGGCAGCTCGAACTCGAACTCGAACGATCGTTCCGGCGTAGCGGCCGAGCCGCGGCTGGCGGCGAGCGCCCGCGCCATCCGGATCGTCTCGAGCGACTTCTCCTTCAGGTTGTGTGCCTTCTCGGTGTTGAGGGCGAGGATCTTGAACGCGACTTGCGGGTCCGGCACGAGCAGCGCGACGATCGTCCTGGCGCCGAGCCGGCGCAGCGCCTGCAGGCGGTGGTTGCCGTTCGGCGTCCAGTACTTGTCCTCGTGACGGATCGCGATGATCGGGTCGAGGAACAGGCCGATTTTCTCGAAGACGCCCATCAGCCGCTTGACGTGCGCGTCGGACGGATCGCGCTGGTAGGGGGTGGGCTCGACCGAGGCGATCGGCAGCGCCACGAGCAGCACCGGCTTGCCGCCGAACGGTTCGCTGTAACGGCCGAGCACGGCGCCGCCATCTGCTTCCACCTGTACGCCCAGGCTGTCGAGTTGGCTGTTGTCGGCCGTGCGCACCTCGGCCGGAGTCAGCCCGACCGATCCCGCTGCGACCTTCCTGCGGCGGACCGCTTTCTTCGCCATTTGCGGCTGATATTAGCGTGTCTTTCACGCCACCTGCCGATTCTGCACAGTGGCGTCGATCGAGGTCTGGTTACGATGGCGGGAATATGCGTATCAACCTGACGATCGTGCTGCTGGTCATGGTCATGGTCACGGGCCTTGGCGCGACGCCTGCGCTGGCGCAGGACACGTCGCCCTCCGTGATCATCTATCCCATCCTCGTTCAGGCGCCGATTTTCGGCGCGAAGGTGGAGGTGCCGTCCATCCCCGGCGGCGGCGGCGGATCGGAAGGCGAAAGCTCCTCGACCGACTGGGGTTTCAACTCGGCCTACATGGGTGGGATGGAGTTCCACGCGAAGAGGGTGTTCGGCGAGTTCGACGTCCTCTGGACCAAGCCTTCCGCCTCGCACGACGCGACGCCGAGACTGGACGTCACCAGTGACATCTGGGCGGTGTCGCTGAAGGGGGGCTATCGCGTCTACAAGGGATTCGGGATCACCGGCGGCGCACGGTATCTGGCGCTCAATCTCGACGCAACCATCGAATTCCCGCAGTCGGGCATCACGCTTGAGGGATCATCGAAGCGCTCGCGCTGGCTGCCGTTCGTCGGCGCCGACTGGCGCGGCCAGGCGTCTCGCAAATGGACGCTCGATTTCTCGGCGGATGTCGGCGTCAGCGGCAGCGACGATACCAGCTCGCGATACAGAGCGCGCGCCGACTGGCAGCCTCTGCCGCATTTCTCCATCCGCCTGGGCTATCAGCTGCTGCACCTTGCGCTCGGCTCCGAGGCGACGCTCGGCGGCGTGTCGCGCCAGTGGAGCACGAAGCAGAACATGTACGGTCCCGAGTTCGGGATCGGCTTCGCTTTCTGACCGCGGGCGTCAGTGGCCCAGCCGTCTCAGAATCCGGGACTCCGGAACTCGTAGCAGCCTGGGGTGACCAGAATGCGCCCGTCCTTGCTGAAGAACAGGCTGCTCGGCGACAGGATGTCGGCTCCCTTGAACTGCACGACGCGGATCTTCTCGCCGCCAGGCTCGTAGACGTAGGTGTAGGGCTGCATCAGCGCGATCCACAACCGTCCCTGGCGATCGACGCCGGCGGCGCGGATGGCGGGCAGGACCAGCGGCAGCAGGTCGCCGTCGCCGTTGGGCCGCGTCGGCCAGCGCGCCGGCAGCGCCCGCAGATAGTCGTCGAGCTCAGCTCCTTCGACGTGCCGTTCGAACAGCAGCGTGCCCTTCGCGTCGTACTTGCGGAACATCGGCACGCCGGCCACGAACACGAAATAGAAGCCGCCGGTCGGATCGACGAGCGGCAGGCCGGCGTTGAGCGCGAGATGAACGTTCGGATCCGCTTCCTGTGCGGTGGCGCGCAGTTGCCCGAACGACCGCTTCGGCTGGCCGTAGATCGAGAACTCGGAGACGAGCGCGCCGGTCTCCGGCTGGTTGACGAGCACCGTCTCGCCCGTGAACTGGATCGATCCGATGCCGTTGAGAACGACGTTGTCGAGCGTCACGCGCGCGACCTCTTTCGCTGCCATTGTGAAGCCGCCGAGCCGGCCGCCGCTGGCGGTGAACACCTGCACGCGCTGCCGTCGCAGCGGCGCGTCAGCGACGACGAAGCTGCCGTCGGCCGGATCGATGTCGAACGCGCTCGGGTCGAGCACACGCCCGGGTTCGGCGCCGATGTTCACCAGCCTGGCCGTCGTGTCGTGGGTGATGGAGTAGACGGCGTGCGCGCGTCGGTCGAAGACGAAGTAGACGCCGGCGTCAGTCTGCTGGAAGGCGAGCGGATTCTCGAACGCGCCCGCGACGTGCGCGGGCAACCCGCCGGTCGATCGCAGCAACACGGCGTGTGTGGCAGGCGCCTGGGCGGCGACGATGAGCACGGCAGCGCCCAGCGCGAACACACGCGTCATGTCTACCAGCCTATCCCAGGCGTCCGAGCGGCAGTCTCCTGCGCTCGTCTCGGGGAGTCGAAGGGGGAAGCCCTTCGGAAACTCTCAGTAGCGCGCCAGTTCCCGGATAGCCTTTAGCACGTCAGCGGACTGCGGCAGGATCTCTTCCTCGAGATCGGGGTAATAGGCGACCGGTGTGTCGAGCGCCGCGACGCGGCGCACCGGCGCGTCGAGTTGCGCGAACAGCTCGTCGGCGATGCGCGCCGCCAGCTCGGCGCCGAACCCGCAGGTGAGCTGATCTTCGTGCGCGATGATCACGCGATTGGTCTTCCTGACCGCGGCGCCGATCGCGTCCCAGTCGAATGGCATGATCGTCCGCAGGTCGAGCACCTGGACGCTGATGCCGTCCTTCTCGGCCTGCTGCGCGGCCAGCAGCGTCCGCTGGACGAGAGCACCCCACGTCAGCACGGTGACGTCGCTGCCCTCGCGGCGCACCGCGGCCTTGCCGAACGGGATCATGTACTCCGGCCCCGAGTACTCGCTCTTGTTGTAGGTCTGACGGTAGAGGTGCTTGTGCTCGAGGAACAGGACCGGGTCATCGCAGCGGATGGATGTCCGCAGCAGGCCGGCGGCGTCGCGCGCGTTCGACGGGAACACCACACGGATGCCGGGGCAATGGGCGAAGATGCTCTCGCCCGACTGCGAGTGGTACGGCGCGCCGCCGCGCAGGTAGCCGCCGATCGCCGTCCGGATCACCATCGGGCACGACCAGTGGTTGTTCGACCGGTAGCGCATCATCGACATCTCGTCGCGGATCTGCATCATCGCCGGCCAGATGTAGTCGAAGAACTGGATCTCGACGACCGGCTTGATGCCGCGCACCGCCATGCCGACGGCGCGGCCGATGATGTTCGCTTCGGCCAGCGGCGAGTTGAAGACGCGCCTGCTGCCGAAGGCGCGCTGCAGGCCGTGGGTCACCTTGAACACGCCCCCCTTGCCCGAGACCTGGTCGAGCGCGCCCTCGCGGCTGCAGTCCGCCACGTCCTCGCCGAACACGACGATGCGCGGGTCGCGCGCCATTTCGTCCTTGAGCGTGCGGTTGATGGCGGCCACCATCGTGTCGGGTTTGCCCTCGGGATTCGGCTCGGTGCTGAACGCGGCCGAGGCCGGGTCGACGTCGGGAGAGTAGACGTAGAGCGAGACCGTGTTGCGGGCGGGCTTTTCGGCCGTCTTCGCGGCCTCGACGGCGAGATTGATCTCCTGTTCGACGTCGCCGACGAGCGCCTTGAGTTCGGATTCGCTGGCGATCTCTTCGGCGACGAGGAAACTGGCAAGCCGCGCAATCGGGTCCCGCTTGGCCTCAGCCGCCCGCTCCTCGGCGGGCTTGTACAGCTTCTCGTCGTCCGAGAGCGAGTGCGAGTAGGGACGCGTCACCTTCGCGTGGACAAGCGCCGGCCCGTTGCGGGCGCGCGCGTAGTCGACGGCGCTGCGCATCGCCTTGTAGCTGTCGAGGAAGTCGGTGCCGTCGATGCTCTGCACCAGGAGGCCCGGAAACGACGACACCAGTCTGGAAATGTCGCCGCCCGGCGTATTCACTTCGACGGGGACCGAGATCGCGTAGCCGTTGTCTTCAACGAGATACACGACCGGCAGCCTCAGGGTGCAGGCCGAGTTGAGCGACTCCCAGAACTCCCCTTCGCTGGTGGTTCCTTCGCCGATCGAGAGATAGGTGACCTCGTCGGCATGGAAGCGCGATTCCCGTTCCGGAATGTCGACGAGGTGTTCGTAGAGACGGCCGGCTTCCGCGGTGCCAATCGCGTGCAGCGCCTGCGTACCGGTGGGGCTCGACTGCGACACGATGTTGAGCGCGCGGTGGCCCCAGTGCGACGGCATCTGCCGCCCTCCGGACGCCGGATCGTCTTTCGCGCCGACCGCGGCGAGCAGCATCTCGAGCGGCGTGACACCGAGCGCGAGACACAGCGCGCGGTCGCGATAGTACGGGTGGAACCAGTCGTAGCCGGGCCGGAGCACCATGCCGGCCGCGGTGAGCACCGCTTCGTGTCCGGCGCCGCTGATCTGGAAGAAGATCAGGCTCTGGTTCTTGAGCTGAATCTCCTTGTCGTCCAGCTTCCGCGACGTGACCATCGTGCGGTAGGCCCGCAGTAGATCGGCTGCCGACAGACCCGCGTAGCTACGCGCCGCCGTGTCCTTTGCCGCACGTACTGCCGTCGCCTTCATGCGCCGCCATTATATAATTTCCCGCCATTCCACAGGGGAACTCATGCCGCCATCCGTCAGCCTGTATCGCTGGGACGAACTCGCGCTGGAGAAGGTCACCGAGATGATCTCCCGCAAGATCGTCACCGGCGACCGCGAAATGGTCGCCCAGATCTACCTGAAGAAGGGGGCGATCGTACCGATGCACAATCACGAGAGCGAGCAGATGACCTATGTCCTGCAGGGGGCGCTGAAGTTCCTCATCAACGGCGAGGAAATCACCGTCCGCGAAGGCGAGGTCCTGCACATCCCGTCATGGGTCGAGCACCAGGCCGAGGCGCTCGACGATACCTTCGAACTGGATCTGTTCGCGCCGATCCGCCGCGACTGGCTCGACCACACCGATCACTACTTTCATCAAAAGTAGACGGGCGATCGCGTCGCGCGCCACGTGCCTGCTCAGTGGACGTGGCGATCCCAATCGGGGCGATCGCGGCGGCCCCCCGAATAGACGTCGAACTTGCGGCGCAGCCGGTTCATCTTCCACTTCAGATAGCGGTACTTGATTTCAGCCGTCAGACCGCCGCGCCCGCCCTGCAGGTAGACATAGGCGACCAGGAGTCCGCCGAGATGCGTGGTCGCGGCCACGCCGCTGCTGCTCTCGAGCGACGTGATGAAGGCGATGGCTCCCAGGATCGCCACGAAATACTTGGCCGGTACCGGAAAGAAAAAGAACATCAGGATCGGCCGGTTGGGGTAGTAGAGCGCGAACGCCAGCAGCAGGCCGTAGAGCGCGCCCGACGCGCCGATGATGTCCGCGTCGTAGGTCGCGCGCGTGGCGGCAAACGGCAGCAGCGAGACGAGCACGGACAGCAGCCCCGCGCCGATGCCGGTGATCGCGTAGAACTTCAGGAAGAACCGCGTGCGCCACATCCGCTCCAGCTCCACACCGAACATCCAGAGGATGAGCATGTTGAACAGGATGTGGGTCGGCGCGCGCGCGTGCACGAACATGTAGGTCACCGGCTGCCAGACGAACCGGTTTTCGACGACGAGCCTGGGGACCAAGCCCAACCAGCCGACCACGGCCGGGACGAACAGCGACACGACGTAGACGGCGATGTTGGCGTACAGCAGCGCCTTCACCGCAGGGGTCATTGGTCCTGGACCGAACGAGTACGCGATGGATGAGAGGCGGGGATTTCGCGGCGGCATTACGTGCGGCTCAGATGCGTATCGTACCACGCAAACATCAGGCCGTCCGTCGGCGAGACGGCGGCACACCGCGGCCCGGAGGTGAACGAAAAAAGCCCCCGCTGATTAGGCGGGGGCCCCATGGAGGATGGATGAGAGGCTTGTGCGTTGCCTTTCACTCTGTTTAGACGGCGGCACACAGAAAAAGTTTGGAGGGCTCAGCCAAGTTTTCTACGCACCAGTTCGTTCACCGTCTTGCCATCGACGGACTGGCCGGCCAGCGAACTCATCACCGCTTTCATCACACGGCCCATGTCCTTGGCGGTGGTCGCCCCCGTTTCCCGTATGGCGGCGTCCACCGCCTCTTCGAGTGCCGCCGCCGTGACCGCCGGCGGCGCGTACTGCTCGAGGATGGCCAGCTCGGCGCTCTCCTTGTCGACGAGGTCCGTTCGCCCGGCATTTCGGAACTGTTCGATCGAGTCGCGACGCTGTTTGACCAGCGACGCCAGCACCTGCTGAGCCTCGGCCTCCTCCAGCGGCCGTGCCTTCGCCACCTCGCCATTCATCAGGGCCGCCTTCAGCATGCGCAGAGTAGAGAGCTTCACCTGGTCGCGCGCCTTCATCGCCTCGGGCATGTCTCTGGCGATGCGATCGACGAGTGTCATGAGATGCGTCCTTTCTAACCGAGCGTAGTCCACCAGGCGCGAAAACCGCCGGAAATCGTCGCCGCGAGCAGCAGCGCGTCAGCCAGCCGCCACAGCGCGCGGTGAGCCGGCGGAGAGTCGTTCCACGCCCACGCCCCCGCGGAGCCGGCCGCGATGGCCAGCGCCGGCAGGGCGGCCAGGTAGTAGCGCATGTCGACCGGAGTCGCGATGCCGATCCCCAGGAACACGACACACGAGAGCAGCCAGCCGCCGACCGTCAGCACGAGCGGATCGCCGGCTCGCTGCCGCGCCATCTGCAGCACGCCGAGCAGGGCCAGCAACAGCGCCGGGAGGCCGATGTTCAGACCGGCGTAATAGGGGACTGCGCGCAGCCGCCCGGCGATGGTCCGTCCGCCGGCGTCGGCTGCCGCGGTTGCCGTCTCATGTCCGATGCGCGCGAATTCGGCGCGGTAGGTGCTCCCGAAATGCCCGTAGTACACGGCGATGGCCACCAGGGCGGCGGCGACTGCGCAGGCGAGGACAATCGCGCCGTGACGGCGGCGGCCGGCGTCGCCGCGAGCCGAGAGCAGCAGCGCGATCAGCACGGCGGCCGTGAAGAGGATCGCGAGCGTGCTCGTGTGCGAGAGGAACGCCGCGTCGAACGCCGCGATCAGCGCCGCGGCGTAGAGCCATCGCGCCGGCGCCGGGGCGGCCGGTGGCCACGCCATCAGCGCGAACGCGGCCACCGCCAGCGACTGCGCGAACGCGTTGGTCAGATTGGCCGTCGCGAGCACCGCGAAACTGATCGGCATCAGGTGATAGACCGCGACCGCGATCGCGCCGGCCAGCCGGGCCTTCCAGCGCTCGGCCACCACCGCGTAGAGCAGGAGTCCGGCAGCGGCGTCGGCCGCCGCGGTGACGCTGCGCAGCAGCGCCATGTCGGAGGCGCGGCGGACCAGACCGGCGAACAGGGACGCGAACACGTAGAGACCGGGAGGATACGGGAACTGGTAGCCCCCAGGCGCCACCGAGGTGAAGTACAGGTTGCCGGCGAGCACGCCCTCGAACCGGTGCGCGTGGAACATCGCGTCGCCGATCGGCATGTTCGGATGGAGCAGCGCGAGGAGCTTCAAGCAGAGCGCCGCCGCCGAGAACGCCGCGGCGAAGCGCGCCGTATTGCGCAGCGGCTGTCGCCGCAGGACGTGGATGCCCGCCGACGCCAGCGCGAGCGCGCCGGCGATCCACCAGGCGAGTTCGACCGCGGTGTCGGGGTAGGTGGTGAACGGCGCGAAGCCGTGCGCCATCACCGCCGCGGCAGCCGTGCCGAACAGAACGGCGGCGCCGATGGCGGAGCCCGCCGTCATCCCGAGCAGCGCCATGCCGGCGCCCATCACCGCCGACGTCAACGCCGCGCCGTCGAGCGCCGCGCGCGGAACGAGGGCGACGCGTGAAGGCGTGAGCGACAGCCGGTCGAGCATCACGCCAAGACGACGCGGATCGCCGGGGCCGGGTACGAACGCGGCGGAGCTGCGCAGGCCGAGCGTCAGCCCGCGATGTTCGGGCCTCGCCGGTATCGTGACGGTGAGGTCGATGAAATCCGGCGCCGTCGCGCGTGTCGCCAGCTCGACGCCGTCGGCAAGGACCGTCAGCGCCGGATTTGCCGCGGCTGGGGTTCGGCCGCCGCGTACGCGCATCTCCACCGTCCACGCTGCGCGGCGATCCAGTCCCGGCAGGCGGATCACCGCGTCATCTCCCGTCCACGCGAAGGTGAGCCGGGTGGAGGGATCGTGTTCGACGGGGTAGATGCCGGACACCGCGCGCGGCAGATCGCGATCGAACTCGAGCGTCAGGGCTGGATGCCACGCATAGAAGAGCGCCGCCGCGGCGGCGCCGGCCAGCGCGCCGGCGATCGCGGCTGCGGCGGCGCGTCCGATCGCCTTCAGCATGCGGCGCCGCTCCGAACCGCGTCGTAGAGATCCCAGTACTGGCGGGCAACCGCCGCGGCCCTGAAATGCTGCTCGATCGCCGTGGCTGTCGCGGCCGCGGTGCGTTCCTGCGTCTCCAGCCTCGCGCTTATCGCCGCGGCGAGCGCAGCGGGATTCTCCCGCGGCACGACTCGCACGTCGTCGCCGAACACGCCGTGCAGCTCGACGCCGCCGGGGTTGTCGGACGACACGACCGGCGTGCCCGACGCCAGCGCCTCGACCGCGACGGTCGGCAGCGCCTCGAGGAGCGACGGCAGCACGAAACAATCGGCGGCCGCGCAGTAGCGGGCGACGGTGGCGTTGTCGACGAGGCCGGCAAAGGTGACCTGACGTTCCGTGCCGGTCGATCGTACCAATGACTGCAGGTCTGGCAGCAGCGACCCGCTGCCGCAGATCACGAGGTGAGTGTCGGGATGCGCGCGCAGCACGGCGGGCAGCGCTTCGATCAGATAGCGCTGCCCGGCCAACGGGTGCAGCCGCTTGACGTTGACCAGGAGATGGCGCGCGTCGATACCGAGCGCCTCCCGTTCACGCTGCTGCGCGGCACGGTCGTGATGCCGGAACGACGCGGCCACGGCGGGATAGATCACGTGCAGTGACGGGCGATCGAGCCCCAGCTCGCGGGCGCGCGCCAGCAGCCCGCCGCTGTAGAAGACCACAGCCGACGCCGACCGGTAGGCGCGCGTGAAGAGATCCGGCGGCAGCCGCTTGCGGCGGTAGTGCCAGATCTCCGTGCCGTACAGGGTCAGCACGATCGGCTTGCGCAGCCGCCGCGCGATGCCGGCCGCGATCTCTGGCAGCAGTCCGTTGCTGTGCAGGTGGACGACATCGGCGGCGGCGATGAGCGGCGCCGCGTCGCGTCGGATGCGCCAGGCGCCTGCCATCGATCCCACGCGCAGGGTGCGCTGCAGCAGCCCGCGCCTCGTGCGTGGGATGGTCACGACACCGTCGAGCGCGGGGGCCTGCCGCTGCGCCGGCGGGTGCGCGATGTACGCCACTTCGTCGCCGCGCGCGCGCGCCCATTCGCCGAGCTGGAAGGGCAGCAGCGCGTTGGCGGCCTGATCGGGCGGCAGGTGCGGTGTGACGTGGAGGATGCGCACGGAGAATGGCAGTTGGAGTGGGCAGTCAGCGGGGAGCGGGTTCGCAGTAGGCGCGCTGGAATTCGGCGAACGTCGCCGGCACCGCCTTCAGGCCGCCGATCGCGTACTCGAAGAAGCGCTCGAGCCGATCGCAGAATGCCGCGAGCTCGGCGTCGGTCCGGTTGTAGGGACTCCCGCCGACGATCGCCTCGCTCGAGTGGAACAGCAGGTTCAGCACCGGCTGCCGCGCCGCCGCGAGATCGGCGGCCAGGGCCCGCATGTCCTCGAGCGAGGAATACGACGGCCGCAGCCAGCGGACGTGCGCGACGCCCATCTTCCTCAGCACGCGCTTGGTCGTGTAGGGGCGTGGCGCCCGCGCGTAGAGATACTGCAGCCACCGCGGCAGATGCCGGTTGAGCGCCGCCGAGCACGGCACTTCGAGCACGGCGCTCGTGCCCGGCTTGGTTGCGCTGTCGTAGGAGAGAAAATATGGGCGCAGCGGCGCCTCGACGAAGTCGGGCCCCTGTTTGTGCGCCTCGTAGAAGAGCGGCGCCACGCTCGATTCGACCAGGTAGCCGAGACGTTCGAGCGCGGCTACGTGCGGGGCCGAGAACCCGAACCGACCCGACCGATATGACACCGGCCGGCGTCCGACGGCCTGCTCGATGGCCTCGGTCAACCGCAGCAGCTGCTGCTCGAACTGCGGCAGCGGCAGGCTGGCCGCGTAGGGATGGCGCCGCACGTCGTCTTCACTGCAGGGAGGTGTTTCCCAGGCGTGATGGTGCGCGCCGATCTCGCAATCGCCCAGCGCCTGCAGCGCGCGCAGCGTCTCCGCCGAGCGGGGATCGACCGCGACCGGGTAGGTGACGACGTAGGTGGGGCGCACCCCGTGACGCGCGAACAGCGCGTGCAGCCGCGGCAGCGCATAGATGTTCTCGAACCGCTGGGCCGCCCGCGCCGCGGCGTCCCACTGGTTGTCGCCTTCCGTGTCGATCCCCACGAGCAGCTGCATGTTCCTTCGCGTCTTCGTGTCCCTTCGCTGTCTTCGTGTTCCTTCGCGCCTTCGTGTTTCGCTTCCTTCCCTACCGGTCCTGATCCGAGTCGCCGAGCGTGACGTGCCAGCGATCCGTGCTGCCATAGAACGACTCGGGCACCTCGAGGCCGTTGATCTTCGCGACGAATTCCATGGTCGACTTCACCTGGAAGTAGCCGGCGCGCTTGAGCGCCTTGCGGTAGGCGGCGTGGAGCGCGAAGGCGCGGATCTTATCGGAATCCGCCTGGCGCGCCTCGCGATCGATCCAGTGCAGCAGCGTCGCAATGCCCTGCTCGTCTTCGGGATCGGCGAGCAGATCGACGAGCAGCGTGACGCGGCCGCGCGGTTCGTAGACGTGCCGGTAGATGGCGTAGCCCGCCGTCGCGTCCTCCCGCACCAGCGCCGCGATCATGTAACGGACGTGCGGCGCTCCCGTGTACTTCCAGTTCAAATAGGCCGCGTCGCGGCGGACCGCAAAATCGAAGTTCGGCGCGACGCGCTCCCAGAGCTGCGTGAAGCTCTCGTCGAACCGCTGCACGAGGCGCACTTCGGCCCGCAATGGCCGAGTCCTGGCGACGATCATCACGAACGGCCAGGTCAGCGCCGACACCAGACGGTTGATCGGCATGGGCCAGCGCGGGTTGCGGAAGGCGCGGCGCGACAGTGGCTTGACGAAGCATGGGATGGGCCCCAGGTCGGGCCAGTGCAGCTTCTGAAAGAGGCGGTAGGACGAGCCGGAGAGACCGAGGCCGAGCGACGCACCGACGTTCCGGTCCCAGGTCGTGAACAGCACTTCGCCCATGCCCTGCCGCTGGCGCTCAGGCGCGACCATTACGTCCATTCCCCACGAGCCGGTGACTTCGCGTCCGAGGATCGACAGCCGCACCGGCATCGTCGCGTACTGCCCGATGATGGCGGGCCCCTCGCGGGCCACCCAGATCTCCGGTTCGCCACGAGGGTTGTTCGGGTTGCGGCGGTACTGCCACTCCCAGCGCAGCCGGCTCGACTCGGCCGCGTCGCTGCCGAACACCCGGCGGTAGAGCGCCTCGACGCCGCGGCGATCCTCCGGACGATAGCGATCGACGTCCGGCTTAGGCATGGCCGTCCGCCCCGGCGGGCCGGCTCCCGGTCGTGCCACGCTGCGACGGCGTCGCGGGATTCGGGACGCGTGAAGGATCGCCGGCGCGCGCGAGCACGTACTCCATGTTGCTGATGAAGATGTCGCGCAAGATGCCGTCTTCGCGTACGGCCTGGGCGAGCAGCCGTGGCAGCCGGCGGATCGTCGCGGTGACGTGCAGCTCTTCGCGGACGATCGCCAAGCCGGCGGCGGAAATCTGCTGCCGGAGCCGCGACACGGTCACCTTTTCCAGCAGGTCGTCGTGCTTGATCTGGCCGAGCCGCGCCAGCTTGATGAACGAATTCTCGTTGGCGGGCTCGCGCAGCAGCCACGGCGCGTGCCGCGCCAGGCGCACGAACGCGCGAAAGGCCAGACGCCGGCCGACGATCAGGTGCAGCGGCACCGGCAGCTTCAGCCGCGGCAGGTGCGCGCCCGCAAACGACAGATACGGCGAAGTCGAGAGATACACGCGCCCACCCGGCGCCAGGACACGCGCGCATTCGCGCAGGTAGCGCGGCGCGTCGGCGACGTGCTCGATGACCGCGTGCGACAGCACCAGATCGAAGACGCCGGTCGCAAACGGCAGCGCCATGCCGTCGGCCAGCGCGAACCGCAGGTTGCCGCGCTCCCGCTCGCGCGCCAGGCGGACCCCGGCATCGCCGAAACGGTTGATCGGATCTATCCCGACGACCTGACGCGCCTCTTCGGCGAGGGACAGCGGCATGCCGCCGCCGCCGCAGCCCGCGTCGAGGACGCGGCCGGCGATCCTGACACCCGAGCGATCGAGAAAGGCGATCACTTTCGCGCTGCGGTAGTACTCGAACAGCGCGTAGTCGTACTCGGAACGGAATCGCTGGTCGGCGTGCGCCTTGATGGCGCGCTCGTCAATCGCGCGCACGCTTGTCGATCAGAACAGCCGTGTCGTGGCCCGAGCTCGATTCCGCGACGTCGAACTTCATGATGATCCGCCAGCCCGGCGAGGCGTCAAGGACGTCCACGATCTGAGAGCCTTCGTAGCCGAGCCAGGGGCTGGTGTAGGTCAAAATATATCGCACATCCGCGCGCTGCGTCCGATCGACGTAGTTGCCGAACCCATGGCCGATGAAGATCGGGCGGATGCGGTTCTCGAGCGCCAGGCCGTTGGCCAGTTTCCCCTGAATCGGCGTCTCCGGCGGGACGGAGGTCCTGAGCGCCAGCATCGCCGCATAGTTCTTGTAGGTTCGCCCATGCGCCCAGCCGGCGAACTGGAACAAGTCCCAGCCGAGCAGGAGGACGAACAGCGCCGCCGCTCCCCACCGGCGCATGAAGAGCGACGCGGCACCCTGTTTCCGCAGCACGAACATCGTCAGCGAACCAGCCAGCAGCGCGCCGACTGCCGAGATTCGGACGGTTTCTCGCAGTCGATGATCGTGCACGGCGCCGAGGAACAGCAGGCGCACCAGCGGAGCCGTGACGACGTAGCACGAGTAAAAGACGAGTGGCTGGGCCAGCCACCCGACCAGCGTCGACGGCCGGTGGAACTCGAAGGCGCGCGCCGCCAGGGCGATGCCGGTGAATGCCGCCAAGGCCGGCAGGAGGAACACGAAGCGGCGCTCGTTGCCGACGTCGTGCACCAGCATCTCGAGCGATCCCATCGCCACCCACAGCAGCAGCAGCCGTTCGGCATCGCGCGCGCCGCGCCACCGCGACGCGATCTGCCAGGCGCCCAGGAGCGCGAGCAGCAGTTCCGGCCACGATCGGCTGAAGGTGTCGTGCAGCACCGGAAACCACGTGACCCGTTGCAGCAGTGACGCCATGTCGTAGCTCGGCTTGCGGGTCACCGAGACCTGCCAGTTGTAGAACTGATAGTCGGCCCAGTGCGGGAGCACGAAGAGCGCGGCGGCGAGCCCGAACGACACGACGAGGCCGGCCAGCGCCCACGCCGCGGCGGCGCGATGGTTCGAGTCGGGCTCGCCGCGGTCGCCGTCTCTTGGCTGGCTCGCGACGAGCGCCAGGATCGACACGAGACCAAGGGACGCCACGTAGAACGCCGCGGCGGCCTTGGTGAAGAACGCGAGTGCGGCCATCACGGCGGCCGCGGCTCCCCAGATCGGCCGGCGTTCGGCGCGGGTCGAGCAGAACCACGAGCCTACGATGCACGCCGCCATCAGCCCTTCCATGATGGCGGCGCGGTCGTACATGACATACACGTAGTTCGTGGCCGCCAGGGCTCCTGCATAGAGGCCGGCGGCGTTTCCGGCGATCCGCCGCACGCCCAGCGCGAGCAGGACCACGGACAGGACGCCGAAGACCTCCGAGACGAGCCGTGCCTGCCGCAGGCCGACGCCAAACGCGTCGAACGACAGATATTCGAGGCCGGTGAACACGGGCGCGATGTAGACCGGATTCCACGCGTCCTGGACCCAGTGCCCGTAGAGCGCCTTGTTTCGGGCGTTGTGGGTCCACGCGCCCTCGTCGTGCCACACGACCCCGACCGTGGACCGCCAGGGAGGATCGGCCGTTGGAAACAGTCCGCGCAGGGCGGCGGCCAGGACGACGACCGCGGCGAGCCAGGTCCAGTAGGACCGATTGGTCATCGTCCGTCGCGCTCCCACGCCGAGAAGCCATCCATGAAGGGGTGCAGCTCATGGTAATGCGCGCGCAGCCAGCCGGCGAGCGACGGCTGTGACAGGAAGAATGGCGCCGAGTCCTGCACGTCCGGCGACCAGTCGTGCTGCTGCAGGATCACGTAGGCCGGCCGGCTTCGCTCGAGATCGGCGCGCAGGCCGGCGACGCCGTAGCGCGGATCGCTGCCGTCGAAATCGAGGATCACCGGGCGGCTCCAGAAGAAGCGCGAGGCGCTGCGGCGGCTCGCATAAGCGTAGGACCCTGGAGAGAATCCGAACACGTAGACCGCCTCGTCGGGCTGCGTATGCGCGGCAAGGAACCCGCCGATGTCGACGTTGTCGAGCGCCGAGTACTTGTCGGTGTCGCGCGCGCCGCCGAAGCGCGCCAGGTGCGTCCGGCGATCGATGCGGCCGAAGAGATAGCGCGTATCGTGCCAGACGCTGGCGGCGATCTTCTTCGGAAACGGATCGGAGCCGACCCGCCAGCAGCCGTAGGCGACGGCCAGGACGACGATCCAGCGGGCCGGGGCGGGCGCCGGCGTGAGCGCCGCCACCAGCCCGACGCCGGCGGCGAGCGCCAGAGCCGGCGCCGCCTGCACGAAGTACTGCGGCAGTTCGCGGCTGCCGTTGATGGCGATCGACACACAGGCGGCGCCGACCCAGACGAGCGGGATCCACAGCCGGCGCTGCCGCAGGCCCAGGACGGCCAGCGCCAGCGATCCGAGCCCGCCGGTGAACCACAAGGGATTGAGCCGCGCGTGCCGGATCGGGAACGTCACGAGATACCAGAGCACGCCAAGCCGCGACCCGTACGTCTCGCTCGAATAGCGCAGGTTGTAGACGATCGTCGCCTGATAGAGATCGCCGAGCGCGCCGCCCCGCCAGAACACCGACAGGGCGAGCAGCGGTATGACCACCGCACCGGCGCAGGCGGCGGCCGCTCCGGCGGCGGTGATGCCGCCGTTCAACGCGGCCGCGGCGAGCAGCGCGATCAGATAGATGGCGGCGTTGTATTTCAGCGTGAAGGCGGCGCCGACCGCGAGGCCCGCGGCGAACAGGCGCGCCAGCTTCCAGCGGCCGTCGGCGATCGCCGTGACAAAGGCGACGGCGATCGCCAGCGCGATAAACGTCTCCGCCTGTGCTCGGACGCGCACGCCGCCATAGCGATCCATGCTCGGGTCCGACAGCAGCAGGAACAGCAGCGCCGCGATCCAGCCAGCGGCCGGCCCCGCGAGCCGGCCGCCGATCAGGCCGACCAGCCCCGCGACGAGGAGCGCAACCGCGAGTTCGGCCGACGCGACCGCGACGTCGCTCCGCGAGATGGCGCGCAGCCCGGCGTACACGTAGTGGATGCCCGGCGGCTTCTGATCCCACGCGTCGCGGTAGGCCAGCTCGCCGTGCAGGATGCGGTCGCCGACATAGGCGTACAGCCCCTGATCCGGACCCATGGGCTGGGTCAGCGACGGCACGCGGATCAGGACGAGGCATGCGGCGATCGCCAGCAACAGGCGTCTGGGCATCAGGAGACTAGCAATATAATTCAAGGCTTCTTGCCGCACCGCATCGCTGCCGCCCCGACGCTCTCCCTCGTCGTCCCGACGTACAACGAGCGCGATCGCCTGCCCGACCTGGTGACGGCGATCTTCGACGCCTACCAGCGGGGCGGCGTCGAGGGGGATCTCGTCATCGTCGACGACAACTCTCCCGACGGGACGGGCCGGGTTGCCGACGATCTGGCGACGCGGTATCCGATCCGCGTGGTCCATCGGGCGGGCAAGCTTGGCCTCGGGACGGCCGTGGTCCAGGGCTTCGAGGTGAGCGAGGCGCAGATCGTCGGGGTGATCGACGCCGATCTGAGCCATCCCCCCGCGCTGGTCCCGCGGATGGTGCGGACGCAACTCGACACCGGGGCGGACTTCGTCATCGGCAGCCGGTACATTCCAGGCGGCGGCACCGGGGACTGGTCGTTTTCACGCGAGCTGATGTCGCGCTTCGCCTGCCGGCTGGCGCGCGGCCTGACGCCGGTTCGCGACGTGACGTCGGGGTTCTTCCTGGTGCGGCGCGAGCTGGCGCGCGGAGTCACGATTTCTGCCGGGGGATTCAAGATCTGTCTGGAATTGCTCATCCGCAGCGCGCCGGCGCTGGTCGTCGAAGTGCCCTACGTGTTCCAGACCCGCACCGCGGGCGAGAGCAAGATGAATCTCAAGGAAGCCGCCGGCTACCTGCGGCAGCTTCGCGACCTGCGCGCCTATCAACGTGCGCACGCGGTGCCCCGTCCGGAGCACCGCATACTGCCGCCCTCGGCACTCAGCGGAATTTGAACCAGTTCAAATCCGCAGCCGTCCCGCCCGACCCGTTCGCATCCACGATCACTTTCAGCACGTGCGTGCCGGCCGGCAGCGACACGCCGGTCTTGGTGACGGTCTGCCAGGTATCCCAGCTGCCGGTGTTGGGGAGGGCGATCGCACCAGTGACGTTCGTCCCGTCGAGCGTGAAGTGCACCGTGCCGCCCGTGCCGCTCGAGGCGACGCGCAGATCGAGCGAGTAGGTGCCCGCGGCGCCGATGGTGACGGTGTAGGCCAGCCACTCGCCGGCGCGGACGGATTTGACGTTGTAGCTGCCGCTGCTGTCGCTCGTGGCCTTGATGTCGACGTTGTCGGATCGATACGCGCCGGTGCTGTTGCCCGCGGTGGTGTCGTAGTACGAGACGCCCGAACCGCCCATGTCGTAGTTCTCGAACTGGATCGTTCCAGGCAGCGCCGCCGGCGTCCCGCCCCAGGGCTTGGTCGTCAGGCCGGCGGCTGTCACGTCGATCCAGTTGATGTCGGCCGCCGTGCCGGCGCTGCCGTTGGCGTCGATGACGAGCGTCAGCACGTGCTGACCGGCGGGGAGCGTGACGCCGGCAACGGTCGCGGTCTTCCACACATCCCAGCCACCGGTGTCGGGCAGGGCAATCGCGCCGGTGACCGCGGCGCCGTCGATGGCGACGTGCACGGTGCCGCCCGTGCCGCTCGACGCGACCCGGAAGCCGAGCGTGTAGCTGCCGGCGGCGGCGACGTTGACGGTATAGGCCAGCCACTCGCCGGCGCGGACGCTCTTGACGTTGTAGCCGCCGCTGCTGTCGCTCGTGGCCTTGATGTCGACGTTGTCCGTGCGGTAGGCGCCGCTGCTGTTGCCCGCGGTCGTGTCGTGATAGGCCACGCCGTCGCCGCCGTTATCGTAGTTCTCGGCCTCGATCCGTCCCGGGAGAGCGATCGGCGTGCCGGTGAACGGCGTCGGATCCGGCGCGGGCGGCGGCGGGGGGGCCGACGAGCTGCCGGCGAGCGCGGCGTCGAGCGCCGGGAACGCGACGCCGATGTCGGTGCCGTCGAGCGCGGTGCCGCGCGAGGCGCTCGCCGACGTCAGATGGTAGTCGCCGCCGGCGCGGTTGACGAAGTCGGCGGACCATTGGGTCAGCGATGGGAAGAGGTTGCCGCCCGGGTACAGCGCCGCGGTTGCGCCGCCGATGGCGTTGCCGCCCACGTAGGCGCCCGGCGCATACAGCGCGAGCGACTTGAGGCCCTCCTGCGAGTTGCCCCCGAAGATGCCGTAGGCATTGTCGCGGAAGAGATTGTTGGTGATCTCGAGGCCGGTGATCACCGCGCCGGCGGCGGTCGTTCCCGAATAGAAGCAGAACGTGTCATCGCCGTCGCTGTCGATCGTGTTGTGATCGAACACCACGCCGCGCGGGCCGTTGCCGATCACCGCGAACCAGCCGTTGGCCGGGTTGCCGCTGGTGGCGTAGGCGCTGCTGACGTCGTAGACCAGGTTGTTGGCGATCTGCACGTTGGCCGTCTGGCGCGACGGATTCAGGTCGTCGTAGCCGGCGATGTTGAAGACCGCCGCCACGTGGCGGATGACGTTGTTGCGGATCGTGACGTTCTGCACCACCGTCGTGGGAGCGGTGCCGTTCTGGTTGCGCGGCGTCAGCAGAATCGAATAGCCCTGCTGGCCCGCCGCCCAGTTGTTCTCGATGGTGTTGCCCTCGATCGTCACGGTGTCGGCGTTCTTCAATTCGATCAGGTTCTTGAGCGTGTACCCGGACGTCGCCCACGCGGCGGGCTTACTGACCAGGTTGCGGCGGATCGTGATGTTGGACGGCACCAGCCCCGGGATATCCGGATCGTCGCCGCCGAACAGCAGGTTCTCCGCTCCGGCCTCGAGATAGTTGTTCTCGATCAAGTACGGCCCGGGGCCATTCCAGCCGGCGATCGCCTGCGTGTCGACGTTGGTGCCCCTGATCCCCGAGATGTAGGAGTTGGAGATGAGGGTGTCACCGCTGTTGAGCGCGATGCCGCGGCGCTGATCCCAGGAGGCGCCGTGAATGTAGCAGCGATCGATGATCAGGTGCTGCGGGACTGAGGCGATCGTCGACTGGGTCGCATCGGCGTGTCCGAGCTCGATGAGATTGGCGCTGGCGGTCGATTCGCTCGGCAGAATCTCCAGGAACTGCAGCCGCCAGAAGGTGGCGCCGGCCGCGGTCTGAAATGCGGCGCCATTGTGGTCGGAGCGGACCTTCGGCAGAAGCGCCGCGTACGAAGGATCGATGCGCACGCCGGCGGCCGGCAGCGACGCATCAGCGGCCGCGGACCGGATGGTGATGAAGGCGCTGCCGCCCTTGACTGGCAGCACGAAGTTGCCGGTGAAGACCGCGCCCGCAGGGAGGAGGATCGTGTCGCCGGGGGCGGCGGCGTTGATCGCCGCCTGCAGGTTGCCGCCCGCCGCGACGGTGATCGTCGCGGCTCGCGAGGGGGCCGCCGACGTCAACACACACACCCAGAGCAAACAACCGAGGCGTTTGATTGACATGAGACCGGCCCCGACCGCAAGGAAGACGCCAGCGACCGGGCGCGGAAACGCGCCTGTTATTACTGATGGGCTGTCGCGTTCGATGACAGTGCCGCGGAATTTTTTACGCGGGCGGGAGCGGGCGTCCTGACGCCGAAGATCGTCCGGCTGGCGATCTGTCTGAAGATCTGCGGCTTGGTGGCGGCGAGCTTCAGCACGTCGCCGAACTTGCGCGCGATGTACTTCGGACGCATGAAGAACCGGCGCTTGGCCCGGTTGATCGCGTCCATGACCACCTTCTCGTCGAGGCCGTTGCCGCGCAGCAGATAGTACGAATACTCCATCCGCGACCAGTCTTCGGCGGCGAGCAGCCCGTCGCGAACCACCTTGTTGTAGAGCTCTGTTCCGGGGTAGGGGACGGCGGGATAGAAGTTGGCGAAGTCGGGATCGAGTTCGACCGAATACTGGATGGTCTGGTTGATCGTCTTGATGGTCTCGCCCGGATATCCGAAGATGAAGAAGGCGAACGAGCGGATGCCGGCGTCGCGCATGTTCCTGATCGCAAGCTGGATCTTCTCGCGATCGAGCCGCTTGACCATGTCCTTGCGGATGTCTTCCGACTCGGTCTCGATCCCCATCGCCAGCATCCAGCAGCCGGCCTTGCGCAGCCGGTGGACGAAGGCCGGGTCGGTCAGGTTGTCGGCGCGCGCATTGCTGAGCCACTGCACCGGCAGCTTGCGTGCGATCAGTTCGTCGCAGAACGCTGTGAACGTCTTCACGTTCAGTGTGACCGTGTCGCCCCACAGGTAGAAAAAGTCCAGCCCGAACTCGCGATAGCCGCGCTCGATTTCGTCGACGATCGCTTTGGCACTGCGCTCGCGGAACTTGTGTCCCTGATGGATCGGCGCGACGCAGAAGTCGCACGCGTACGGACAGCCGCGGCTGGTCTCGACGATCGCGTACGGCCGGTTGACGAGCGGCAGACTGTACGAGCCCAGCGGCACCAGGTCCCAGGCCGGATACGGCAGCGTCAGGAAACCCTCGTAGGAGCCCTGCGCCCGATGCGGCACGATTTCCCCGTGGCGCCGCCAGGTCAGGCTCGGGACGGCGCCGAGATCGGCGAGCGACTCGAGCTGCGCGAGCTGCAGCGCACCGTCCTCCGGTTCGCCGACGAACAGACCGTCGACCTCAGGGGCGCGCTGCATCGAGGCCAGCGGGACGGTGGAGGCGTGCGGACCGAACGAGAACAGCGGCGCGCCGTAGCGGGCCTTCAGTCTGGCCATCTCGTGCGTGTCGGCCTCGAGCGTCGGCGTCGTGCTCGGATAGAGGATCAGCGTCGGCTGGAACCCCTGGCGATCGAGATCCGCGATCAAATCGTCGACCGTGCGGCCGGTCGCCGTGAGATCGACGAGGCGCACGTCGAACGCCGCCTCGCGCAGCATCGCGGCGAGCAGGGCCAGCGTGTAGGGCGGCTTCGTCGTGCCCAGCACTTCCTCGCGCTCCTGGCAGCGGCCCTGGCGCGTGAACGCGACGCCGTTGACGAGCGGCGGGTTGACGAGCAGCGTGCGGTGTCCGAGGCGCGTCATCAGTTGTGGACCACCGTCAGCGGAATCGCGCGGCGTTTTCGCAGGTCGGCCGTCGCGACGACCGGCTCCGGGGCGAGCTCGACCTTGCAGCAGCGGCGGCACACCGGAAAGATCCCGTGCTCGAGGAGCGTGCGCCGCAGCGCGACGTACTTCTCGCCGTTCCACACCTCTTCGAGCGAGGACGTGGTCAGGTCGCCCACCTCGATGCGGATGAACGGGCAGAAGTAGACCTTGCCCGAGAACGACACGCGCGCGTGCAGGAACGGATACAGGCAGCGGCCGTCGAGCCGAGTGCCGGGCGTGTAGTAGCTGTCCAGCAGCGGCTCGTGCACCTTCGGCCGGAAATCGAAGAGCACGTTCTTCTCGCGGCACTTCGCGGCGAGCGCGCCGACCTTGGCGCGCACCTGCGCGACGTCGAGTCCGGGATCGGGCGTGACGTAGGTGGCAATCACCGACGCGTCAGGCGCGCCGAGGATCTTCACCGTCTCCGCGACTTCTTCCGGCGTGCTGTACATCAGGTGATTGAGCCCGATCGCATCCACCCCGAGCTCCTCGGCCACGTCCACCATGCGATCGAGCGCCTCGAGGCTCTCGTGGGTCACCGTCGTATTGATGCCGACGCGCAGCGGCGCTCCCTTGCGGCGCGCCGACTCCTGCAGGCGCTTGAGGCCGGCGGTCGTCCGCTCGAACGTCCCGGTGAGTCCGCGCGCGATGTCGTGCAGCTCGCGCGGGCCGTCGACCGACACGCTGATGTGCTTCAGAAAGCCGGCCGCCGCGAGATCGGCGAGCGCGTCGGCGCGCTCCTCGGTGATGATCGTGCCGTTGGTCGTGAGGTAGCCGCAGGCGTAGCCCTTGCTGCGGAAGAGATCCAGCACCTCCAGGATGTCCTTCCGCATGAAGATCTCGCCGCCGGTGAGATTGATCTGGAGGCCGTTCTGCTCAGGGAACGCGCGCGCCAGCGCCTCGATCGGCAGCTCTTCGCGCCACTCCCCCTCGAGGTTCAGCAGATCGCCGACGTAGCAGAACTCGCAGTGCAGGTTGCACCGCATCGTCGCTTCGTAGACGGCGCCCATCGGCAAACGGTCGGAGCGGCCGCTGCCCTCGTCGATGAAGCGCTGGACGCGATCGCGATACCGACGCTTTCTGTAGCGGGCCCACGCGTGGCGCGCGACGGGAAGCGCACGGGCGCGTGACGCGAGCCGATGGCGCAGTTTTTTAACCAGGGTCATTGAGCTGACGGCCGAAGCCGTTAGTGTACCACGAGTTAGGCGGATCTAGCCCGGCGGTTCGATGTCGGTGGCGACGATTTCCCCAGCCCGTTCGGTACTGTCCGGCGCCCGCTGCGCCGGCAACGGCGGACTGCCGCGGCGCAGGGCCCGCAGCCGCTCGAGCTCCTCCGCGTGGAAAAACCCGGTCACGAAGAGCAGTCCACCGAACACGACGACCACGACGGCGCCGCGCAGCAGCGCGTCGGGAACCGGCGCCAGCGACGACCGCGGATCGAGGGCCACGTCGAGTCGGGGCAGGAGGATCGCGATCAGATAGCCCGTGAACGCCGCGGCGCAGACACGGGCGAGGCGGCCCCACTCGTAGGAGATGGGGTAGTACCGCTGCGACAGACGGTATCCGAGGACCGCCTGGACGCCGTACGAGATCCCGTTCGCCCAGGCGGCCCCGACGATGCCGTAGCGCGGGATCAGGAGGAAGTTGAGCCCGACGTTGACCGCCGCGGCGCTGATCGTGGCGACGGGGTAGAAGCGCGTCTGCTTGGTGATGTTGAGGCCGATCGACGTCAGCAGGTAGACGCCCTGGAAAAAGACGCCGACTGCGGTCCAGGCGATGACGCTCGACACGGCGCTCCACCGCGGATCCGCGGGAGCGATCAGACGCCCGTGGGTCATCGCCCGCAGCGCGTCGGTGCCGGCAGCGGACAGTCCGGCGGTGAGCAGCGCCAGGATGGCGACGCCGTAGGTGGTGACGAGGCGGAAGACGCGCGGCGCGTCAGGCTCCTTCACGGACGCGTAGTAGAACGGCGCCCAAGCCGACTCGAACGCGCTGAGGAACAGCTTCTGGGTCAGTCCGACCGACACCGCCGTCGAATAGACGCCGATGTTCTCCATTGTGGTGAACAGGCGCAGGATCAGCTTGTCGCCGACCGCGCTGACCTGCTGGGCCGCCGCGTGCGGCACCCGCGGCAAGCCGAACGCCAGCGTCTCGGTCAGCAACTGGCGCGAGAAGATCGGCCGCAGCATCGGCACGAACCACCGCACCAGGACGGCCATGATGATCGAGGTGACGATCACGTCTGCGAGATAGAGGCCGGTGACGCCCATGCCGAGCCGGATCACGAGCGCCAGCCGGATGACGATGGTCAGGACCGAGCGGGCCAGCGTCAGCAGGCTGAACGTGACCGTCCTCTGTTCCACCCGCAGCACGTGGAACGGAATGAAGGTGAAGCCGATCGCGAACGTGTTGAAGAGCATCAGCCGCAGCGCCGCGGTGTAGACGCGATCGCCGATGAGCGCGTGCGCGATCCACGGCGCCGCCGCGAGCATCACGGCGACGATGGCCCCGTTGAGCACCAGCAGGAACAGGAAAATGGTGCTCGCCAGCCGCTGCCGCTCGCGGCCGTCGCGGCAGTCGTAGTAGAACCGCATGAACGACCCGTCGAGGCCGAAGCGGAACACGATCTTGGCGACCACCTCCATCACGCCGAGCAGCGCGATCGCGCCATAGTCGGCGGCGCTGAAGTAGACGACATAGACCGGCAGCAGGAGGACGTTGATCACGGACACGGCGACGTCGCCGAGCCCGTAGACCGTGATGTTCCTGGAGAGCTCCCGGATTTTCGCGAACAATGCTCGTGCCCCGCTCGAACCGGCTCGCGCTCAGCTCTTGCGGAAGGTGAGCAGGTTGAGGAAGCACCAGCCCGGCACCGGCAGCAGCCGGGTGAGGGCCCGGTGCAGCGGCGCCAGCCGGCGCGGATGCTTCCGGATGAAATGCGTGACGATCGGCACCGTCGGGAAGATGCCGCGGCGGTGGACGAGCGCGAAGCCGGCCCGCCTGGCAAGCCGCAGGTACTCGAAGACCGGGCGATCGCCGGGGTGCTTGAACTCGGATGCGGTGCGGATCAGGCGGCCGCGCAGCAGGAACTGGACGCGCGACTGCAGGTGCGCCAGGTTGGGCACCGACACCAGCAGTTCTCCGTCCGGCGCGAGCACGCGGTGCAGCTCGGCCAGCGCGCGCGGTTGGTCTTCGTAGGCAAGATGCTCGAGCACGTCGAGACAGAGCGCGCGATCGAACGAGCCGTCGGGGAACGGCAAGGCGGTGACCGAGCCGTGCGTGACACGCTCGGACGCGTAGTTCATGTCGACGCCACGCATCGCCAGGCGATCGGCGTACTCCTCGACGAGCACGCCTTCGCCGCAGCCCGCGTCGAGGACGCGCGAACCTCGCGGCAATGCGTCGAGATACTGCCGAAGCGCGGTCAGCTTGGCGAGGTAGGTGGGATAGAACTCCCAGTTCGGATCCAGCGTGCGGTGGTAATCGCCGCGAGCCGCGTATTCGCCGCGGCGAACCAGTTCCGCCACGCGGTTCCTAGAAGTCGGTGCCGCCCGGACCGCCGCCACCCGGACGGATGCCGGGCTGATAGGGATTCCCGGGCTGCGGCTGCGGCTGCGGCAGGGCGCCAGGACGCGGCGAGGTGAGCGGCGCGTTCATCGGCGCCGGCAGCTGCTGCTGCGCCGGCATCTGCTGGACGCCCTGTGGGAACGTGCCGGGCGCGGCCGGCATCGGCTGGATGCCGGGGGCGACCACCATCGGGCCGTTCGGCGTCATCGCCGGCGGCATCTGCACGCTGATCGGATCGTCGCCATCGTCGGGCTGCGGCGGCCGCTGGAACGTCGGCGGCGGCGCGGCGCTCGCGACGGCCGGCGGCACCCGCGTCGTCGACATGAAAATGGTGAGCCGATCGTAGAGCGCGGCGTTGGCCAGCGGTGCCGTGCGGGGCGCGGCGATATACCCCGTCGCCGACCTCAGGATGATGTCGAGCGCATCGCGCTCAGGCGTGTCGATCAGCTGCAGCGTCAGGTTCGAGCCGCTGAGCTTCTCTGCATTGACGATGGTGGTCTGGCCGACCCGCGCCCATTCCAGGAGCACCTGCCGGACCGGGACGTTGTCGGCGATGAGCGTCACGCGGCCGTTCTGCATGGCGAGCTTGAGCTCACCCGCCGAAGCCGGTATGGAGATGGCTGCCGCGACGGCCGCCAGAGACAGGCAGCGCTGGAATTTCAAAGGCATGGGTGAGGCTCGCGTTCGAGTATACGCCGGTTAGGACGTCGAATCGAGCCGGGCAGTCTCGACCCCGACTGTCTCGACCTCGTCTACACGAGCTTGCGGATCCAGAGCGGCGAATCCTTGCGCGGCAGGTCACAGGCCCGGCAGATGTCCGGGCCGCCGCTCTCCAGATGCTCGCGCCGTACAGCGCGGTAGGCGTCGGAATTCCAAATCTCGCGGATGGACTCCCGGTTGAGGTCGCCGAGTACCGTCCGCCCGTCGAAGTCCGCGCAGCAGAGCGACACCCGGCCGTCCCACAGCACCGTGAAGGTGAGCCACGGCCGGTAGCAGGGATAGGTGACGTCCGACTCGTGGTTGAGCGTGCCGGCCCAGTTGTGCAGCTCGGTGATGTGGATCTTGTCGGCGATTCCGCGCCAGTGCTGGATGAACGCCTGCTCGTCGGCTGAGTTGTGCTGCCGCACGAAGGAGAGAATCAGCTTGGGGTGGACGCGGCCGAGCTCGCTGCGGATGCGGACGAGCCGTTCGACGTTGGCGATGACCTTCTCATAGTTGAGGCCGATCCTGGTGGCGTCGAACACCTCCTTGCCGCCGGCGTCGACGCTGATGTTGATCGCGTCGAGCCCCGCTTCGATCACCGCGCGCGCGACCTTCTCCGTGATCAGCGAGCCGTTGCTGATCATGCCGACTTCCTTGATCCCCTTGTCCTTGGCGTAGCGGACCTTTTCGGCGAGGTGGCGATCGAGGAACGCCTCGCCGTAGTTGTGCATGCGCACGTGGGTGATGCCGAGCGCCGCGCACTCGTCGACGACTTTGCGGAACAGCTCGCGGCTCATCACCCCCTGCGCGCGGTGCATCTCGTCGCGCGGGCAGAACACGCACTTGGCGTTGCAGATGTTGGTGCTCTCGATCTGGACGATCTCGGGCAGTCCGGGCGAACGATCGCGCCCGGCGGCGAGCAGGAGGCGCCGCACCGGCTTCGCGTTGCGGCGAAGCAGGGTTTCTGCGGCGCGTCTGGCGGCGGCTCTGGCGCGCATCAGGCAGTACGGACCGAACCGATGACCCTGGTGAGGATTTCGTCGAGGCCGACCGTCGGCTCGTAGCCGATCAGCGCCCGGATTTTCGAGATGTCGGGCACTCGCCGCGGCATGTCCTCGAAGCCAGCCTCGTAGGCCTGCTCGTAGGGGATCGTCACGATCGGGGAGGCGCTGCCGGTCATCTCCTTGATCCGCAGCGCCAGCCCGCTGATCGAGATCTCCTCGCCGTTGCCGATGTTGAAGACCTCGCCGATGGCGCGCGGTTCGTTGATCAGCGCGGCGATCGCGGTGACGACGTCGCCGACATAGGTGAAGCTGCGCGACTGCGTGCCGTCGCCGAACACGGTGATCGGCTGACCGCTGAGTGCCTGCCGCACGAAGTTGGGTACGACCATGCCGTACTGCCCGGTCTGCCGCGGTCCGACGGTGTTGAACAGCCGGACGATGATCACCGGCAGCTTACGCTCCTTCCAGTAGGCCAGCGCCAGAAACTCGTCGATCATCTTGCTGCAGGCGTAGGCCCAGCGGTGCTTGACGGTTGGCCCGAGCACGAGATCGGCATCCTCCCTGAACGGCACCACAGCGCTCTTGCCGTAGACCTCGGACGTCGAGGCGATCAGCACCAGCTTCTTCTTCTTGTTGGCGTGCTTGAGCACCACCTCGGTGCCGTGGACGTTGGTCTCGATGGTCCGCACCGGCTGTTCGACGATCAGCTTGACCCCGACCGCGGCGGCCAGGTGGACGACGGTGTCGCAGGCGTCGAGCATCTCCGCCAGCAGCGGCTCGTTCGCGATGGTGTCGATGGTGTAGCGGAACCTCGGATGCGGCTTGAGGTGGGTGATGTTGTCGATCGAGCCGGTGGACAGATCGTCGAGGACCGACACCTCGTCGCCGCGCTCGAGCAGCGTCTCAGCGAGGTGCGATCCGACGAATCCGGCGCCGCCGGTGATGAGAACGCGCATGGACGTGTTCAGCTCCTTGATTGTTCCCCGCGCCGCAGCGCCAGGATTGCCGCGGCCGACCGAGCCGCCGCCTCGCCCCCGCGAGCGACGCGTCCGGCCCCGACACTGCTGCGAAACCTCTGATCATACAGGAGTGTGCGCAGCCCCTCGCGGATTTGCGGCTCGGTGCCGGCCCCGAGCATCAGCCCGTCGCGCACGAACGGCGTCAGGTTGTTGGGCAGCCCGATGACCAGCGACGGCACCCCCAGGGTGAGCGCGTCGATTGCGACCGTGGAGTTCTTGGTCACCAGGCCGGCCGCCGCGCCGAGCAGCGGCGGCAACGGCGTCGAGACCCGCAGGACGCGGACGTTGGCGGCCCCGGCGGTGACCCCCGCGTAGACCTCGGCCGTTTCGGCCGGATGCGGCTTGATCGCGAGCTGCACGGCAGGCATCGCGCACACCGCCGCGACGAGCGCCGGCAGCGCGCCGCGCGCCTCCCGCTCCTTGCCCGCGAACACGACCAGCATCTGCGCCTCCGACGCTCCGGCCTCCTGCCGCGCCCGCCCGACATCGTCCGGCGTCAGCGCGCGCACCGCCGCGATCAGCTCGTCGAGCCGGGCGCTGCCGGTCACGTCGAACGTGCCTGGCGGGAAGCGGCCGGCGTCGCGCAGGTGCGCCGCCGCATGCTCGTCGAAGAGCAGCGTCTTGGCCGGACGAGGAAACCCCGCGTCCTCCGCGTTGACACGATCGGGCTCCATCTCGTCCGGCTCGTGGCGATAGTTGAGCCAGTGGCGATAGATGAACCCGTGCTGCAGGCCGACGAGCGGCACGCCGGTGCGCCGTGCTTCGAGCGCCAGCGCGCGTCCCCAGCCGCCCGCCTCGGCATAGGTCACCGCGACGTCCGGCTGCAGCGACCGCAGCGCCGCCGCCGCTTCGTCCATGGCGCGCACCGACCACGGGAACTGCAGCAGCGCGATGCCGGCCAGCTGCTCGCGCACGATCGACCAACAGTCGACGCCGCGGATCACCGCGTGCGCGCGGAGGTCGGCGCTGTCCAGCAGGTGGCGCAGGATCTCGCGGCGCTGCCGGTACACTCCGCGTGACGCCTGCATCGCGGCGGCCGGCGCGTAGCGCTCGATGGCGACGCTGCCGTGTCCGTCGTAGCCGGTCAGCGGATCCCACCACCGCCGTGCCTGGAAATTGCTGCGCGGCCCAACGCCGACGTAGCGCACGGCGCCCGCCCCACCCCGGACCTCGAGTTCGCGCAGGACCGGCCCGATGTACGATTCCGCGCTGCCGTCGGCCCCGCCAGCCCGCCAGAACGCGCGATGCACGAACGCCGCGACCGGCGCGGTGTCGCGCGGCGGGCCCGCGACTCGCAGTCGCGACAGCCTCGCCGCCGCCGACAGCCGCATGGCACGCGCGTCGAGACGCAGCATCGTCGAACGGCCTTCGGCCTGGCGTGGACCCTCGCAGGCGATGCCGCGCGCCCCGGCCGCCTGCGCGATCACCCCCGCGTGCCGTCCCGGCAGGACGCGGATCGCGCCAGGCCGGTCGCGCGCGATCAGCGCGTCGATCGCGCGGATCACCCGCATCGCCAGCAGCATCGCCTGGGTCTTGTGGAGATACAGCTCGGCGAACCACCAGAGCGAATCGCCGCGAACGCTGAAACGGCTCCGGAAAGGCTCGCCGTCGACAGCCAGGTGCCGCACCGCCTTGATCCAGGCATACGCGTCGTCGTGCGCGCGTTCTTCCTCCTCGGCGTCGAGATACGCCAATAGGTCGACGTGGCGCCAGCCGCCGGCGGTCTGCACCTCGAGCGGCGTCATCGCGCGTGCCTCTCCAGGCACGCGTCGATGGCGCTCATCACCGCGTCAGTCGAGATGCCGGCGAGGCAGTCGGGCGTACCGCCGGTGCACCGGGCCGGCGGCCGCCGGATCCGGTTGCACGGACTGCAGGGCAGATCGACGCGCACAACATGATCCCGCAGGCCGCGCGGCGCGTACCGAATCGGGTCCGACGGTCCGAACACCGCGACGATCGGCGTACCGACCGCGTGCGCCAGATGCATGGGGCCGGTGTCGCCGGTGACGAACAGATCCAGCTGCTGCTGCACGGCGGCGACTGTCAGCAGGCTGGCGCCCGAGATCTCGATCACACGATCCGGCGGCAACGCGGCGCGCACCTGGTCGATCTGGGCGCGCTCGCCTGGCGTGCCGGTCAGGACGATGGCGGCGCCGCGTTCGTGCACGAGGCGCACGGCGAGCTCGCGGAACCGCGCTTCGGGCCACTGCTTGATGGCGCGGCCGCCGCCGACGTGCAGGCCGATGCGGGGGGCAGGCGCGAGGCCGTCGAGCAGCCGTGACGCCGCTTCGCGGGCGGCGTCTGGAATGGCCAGCGCAGCGCTCGGCAGTGGCGCGTCGTCCAGGCCGAGGGTTCGCCTCACCAGGCGCACGGCGTTGTCCGCCGTGTGCGCCGCGGGATCGTGATCGAGCGCCAGGTCGAGCCAGGCACCGCCGCCGCCGCTCGCAAAACCTGCGGTCCACTCGGCGCCGCTCGCTCCCAGGACGAAGTTGCTGCGGATGTCGGGCTCGAAGTTGATCGCCAGATCGTAGCGACGCGGTTTCCATGCCGCGGCGCGCGCGCGCAGGGAGAGCACACCGTCGCCGCGAGGTCCTGAGTCTGCGGGCCCGCGCGCCAGCCAGGCGGCGTCGAGCGTCTCGACCTGCGTCAGACCGGGGATGGCCTCGGCCACCTCACGGTTCCAGCTGCCGACGACGAGGTCGATCCGCGCCGCCGGCAGCGCGTCGCGGAGCACAGCGAGCGCCGGCAGCGTCATGAGGAGATCGCCGATCCGCTCGAGCCGGAAACACAGGACGCGCGAGGGCTGCGCCGGCGGCCTGCGGCCGATCCGCCGCGTCCAGGCGATCGGCGCCAGCACGGCGTCGGCCGCGGCGACGAGCGCCCGCTCGCGGGGATCGTAAATGCGAAGCGCGGGCATTGTTCTCCGAAGCTCGGCGCCTCATCGCGCCCGGCTCCGCTTCGTTATCTTACCGCTAGGCGATCGACCATCACGCCGAGCTCGCGATCGTCCGGCGTGCCGAGCGTCCGCCGCGGGTTCCATGTTGCCGTGCGCAACGTGATCCGCACCGGTTCGGACGTGGCGGCGGCCGCCGCGGCGACCTCGGCGGGAATCGGCACGTCGTATTCCCTGAAGCCCCCCGCGACCGTGACCGCGCCGAGCGTCCGGTCGCCGGCCAGGATCTGCACGACCGCCGGTGGGGCGGCCGGCGGACGTCCGCCGTCGCTCATCCAGAGCGCCAGCGTCCGATCCTCGGCGCGGAGGTGATCGAGGACGACGAACGACTGACGCTGCGACCACCGCATGGTCCGCCCGTCGGCGGTCTCCTTGGCGTGGAACCGGACCACGTTGAGGTCGTCGTCGACGCCGACGTCGAGCGATGCCGGCCCGTCGTCGCGATGCGGCGCACCGAATACGTAGAGGCTGTACTCGAATTCCTTGCGACGAACGCCGCGCGGATAGGCGTTCCACGCCGACTCGTACTCGGGCACTTGGAAGCGCTCGCTCGCGATCGGCGTGACCGACCACCGCGACGACAGCAGATCGGAGCCGCCTCCGCCGAGGAAGAGGACGCGGCGGTAGCGCGCGCCGGCGTCCTGCAGGAACGCGGCGAATGTCGCCTTGTCTGGGGCGGCGCTCGAGAGCAGCAGCACGTTGCGCGCGTAGACGTAGGCGAGCGGCAGTCCGAGCACGTGCACGTCCGAGCCGGCGTCGCGCGACTCGACCACCACCAGATCGTCGTCGCCGACGCGGCTGGCGAGCTGCTGCAGATGTCCAATCATGCCCTCGTACTCGACGTGCCTGCCGATCGGGGCGGCGGCGCGGACGTACTGGGACGCGAGGACTGCGACCAGGACGATCCCGATCAGCAGGCGGACGGCGCGCGTCAGGCCGCCGCTGCCGCGGACCCCGGTCAGTGTCGCGCCGGACGCCAGCAGCAGCGCGCCCGGGAGCAGGATCGGGATGAACCGCCGGGCCGCCCAGAAGTGTTCCGGCACGATGCGGATTTTGTAGAAGAAGAACAGCGCGAAGGCGGTCAACGTCAGCACGAACGCTGGATCGCGCCAGAAGAGCGGCCGCACGACCATGGCGTAGCCGATGAGCGCGGCGACGAGCGCCGGCACCGTCAGGTAGAACGCGGCGAACGTCCGCAACGCGTAGGCGTCGTAGTCGGTGAGCTTGCCGCCGGGATGTCGCAGGGCCAGCGCGTAGACCGCCAGCGCGAGGACCGCGATCGTGACGATCGGCGGCGCCGCGCGGAGGACTGCCGCTGAGAGCCGCGCCGATCGACGGCCGACGGCGAAGGTCGCCGCGAGGAGGGCGGCGGCGGCCGCCATCGCTGCGTACTGCCAGGACGGCAGATGCGCCAGGAAGTAACGCGGCAGGTCCATGTAGGTGCGCATCGGCCCGGTCAGATACCAGACGCACAACCCACCCGCGACCGAGAGGCTCGCGAAGAACGTCCAGCGCAGACGCAGCCCGGCGACGTGCCCCAGCGCGAGCGCCGCGACGATCGCCGCGACCGCGATCACCGCGTCGAATCGCAGGAAGAGCTGCAGTCCCAGCAGTGCCCCGGCGACCGGCGGAAAGAATGGATCGTCGTCGACCTGTCCACGGGCGCACGCCAGCAGCGTGGCGAAGAGCAGCGCCTGCATCACCATGTCGGCGTTGGGGTAGCGCGCGAACCAGATCTGTACGGTGTTCACGCTCAGCAGGCCGGCCGCCGCCAGCGCCGCTGGCCGGCCGAGGAGCCTGGCCCCGAGAAAATAGACCGCGAGCACGCCGAGCACCGCCCAGAACGTGCACGCGAGGCGCGCGCCGGAGAGCCCGTCGAGCCCATAGCCGATCGCGATCGACGCGGGATAGAGCTGGGGAAACTGGCTGACGACCGCGCCGCTGTCGGGATCGAGCACGTAGAAGCCCATGAACCGCGGCGCCAGGAACTGATCGCGCGGCCGGTCGCTCGGCATGAACAGGATACGCGCCGCCGCCGGTACCGCGGCCACGACCGGATCGTGGTACACGAGCGTCCCACGCTGCGCGATCTGCACCCCGGCGTTCATGTACACGCCCGGGTCCTTGCCGCCGATGATGTATTCCGAGGGCGGCAGGAAGTGCCAGGTGCTCCACGCGGCGAGCGCCAAGGGAAGCAGAGCCGCGGCACCCGCCCTGCGGGCCGCTGCGCCGAGCCGCAAATCGCCACGTGCCACCGCCGCGAGAGCGAGGGCCACCGCCAGGTCGGCGATGACCAGGCGCTGAAAGCTGTAGCGGTGGGCCGCCGCGAGCGCCATCAGGATCGACAGTGATGCCGCTACGCTCAGGATGATCGCCCAGAACAGCCGTTCCTCGGCGGCCAGGTCGGCGCGCCGCTGGCGTGACAGCACCGGCAGCCGGAACAGCACTGCGCCGGGCAGCCAGCCGACCACGAGCGACAGCAGGAGGGCCGTCATCAGAACTGAAAATAGATGAAATCAGCGCCGCCGAAATTGCCGAACAGGAAGATCAAATAAAGAGTCGCAGCGTAAATGGTGTAGCGCAACGGAGTCCAGAGCCGCGGCACCACGAGCAGATCGTCGGCGCGCGCTTCGATCGCGTGGATGGCGAGCAGCGGCGCCGTGAAGAGCAGGAGCGGCACGAGCAGGCCGCCGACGTCGACCGCGCGCGGATGGAACGTCGCAACGACGCTGCGGGTCAGCGCAATCGCCGCCCGCAGGGACGTCGCGCGGAAGATCAGCCAGCCGAAGCAGGTCAGGTGGAACATCACGAACCACGCGCCAAATCGCGCCAGGCGGTTGTCGAGCGCCGCGAACGCCGCCTCGAATGGGCGGTAGAGGATGAGCAGCAGCCCCTGATAGAGCCCCCACAGGGCGAAGGTCCATGCGGCGCCGTGCCACAGCCCGCCCAGCAGCATCGTCAGCAGCAGATTGCGGCGCGTGCGCGCCGGACCGCGGCGGTTTCCCCCGAGCGGAATATAGAGGTAGTCGCGCAGCCACGTTGACAGGCTGATGTGCCAGTTGCGCCAGAACCCCGAGGGGGTCAGGACCAGGTACGGGAAGCGGAAGTTCTCGATGAGCTCGATGCCCATCCATTTCGAGATGCCGCGCGCGATGTTCGAATAGCCGGCAAAATCGCCGTAGATCTGAAACGCGAAGGCGTAGACCGCCAGCAGCACGTTGATCCCCGCCTGCGGCGTGGTCGATCCAAACACGTGAGACGCGAGCGGCGCGAGGTTGTCGGCGACGAAGACCTTCTGGAAAAAGCCCCAGGCGACGAGCCACGCGCCCTCGCGCATCTGTGCGGCGGTGATCTGGCGCGGGCGCGCGATCTGCGGCAGGAGCGCCGTCGCGCGCAGGATCGGTCCGGCCACCAGATGCGGAAAATAGGCCACGAACACCGCGAAGTCGACGAGGTTGCGCGACGGTTCGATCTCGCGGCGGTAGACGTCGATCACGTAGCTCATCGTGACGAACGTATAGAACGAGATGCCGATCGGCAGGAGCACGCGGACCGTCACGAAGTCGAGGTGCCAGCCGACTGCCGTGAACAGCAGCTCCAGGTTGGCGGCGAAGAAGTTGAAGTACTTGAAGAAGCCGAGCAGCGTCAGGTTGAAGGTGATGCTGGCGACGAGAATCGAACGGCGGGCGCCGGCGCGCTCGACGCGGCCGAGCGCGCGGCCGCAGGCGTAGTCGACCGCTGTCGAGGCGAGCAGCAGCGCCAGGAACCGGTAGTCCCACGCCGCATAGAAGTAATAGCTCGCCACCAGCAGCAGCCAGTTCTGGCCGCGGTGCGGCAGCACGCGGTAGAGCGCGTAGACGATCGCGAAGAACCAGACGAACGACAGCGAATTGAAGACCACGGCTTAGAGCAGGCCCTGGCCGCGGAGGAACCGTTCGAGCGCGACGGCGACGATCTCGTGGCCGCGCGGCGTGAGGTGAACCGTCTGCTGGAAGAACACGTCGGGTCCTGGCAGGGAAGCGCGGAGCGCCGGCAGCGCGTCGAACTCCGGCAGCCCGAGCGGCCGCAGCGCGTCGGCGAACCGTGCCGTCGCCGCGTCGCGTAGCAGACTGCCGCCGGCACCCGCGACGATGTCCTTCAGCCGGCCGTAGTCGGCGTCGTCCACCTGGAAGCGCGCCGGCATCAGCATTACCATCGTCCGCGCACCCGAGGCGGCGGCGTCGTTGGCGATCTGCCTGACACAGTCGACGGAGAGGCGCAGGCCCTCGCCGATCCGCGCCGCCGGCCGCTCCGCGTAGGTCTGGAGCGGCGGCTCCGGCGGCGACCGCCAGTTCGACATGCGGTCGGTGACCGACACGACGCGAAGCCGGAGTACCTGCAGCACCAGGCTGCGGCGGACGGTGCGGCGCAGCCGCGCGACGATCGAGTCCGACACCGCGTCGCTGGTGGCGCGCGACGTGCCTGCGAGTCGGCCCTGCGAACCGAACGCGTCTTCGGCGTCGTTGCCGACGAAGATCGTCTCGATGACCAGATCCGGCTCGAAGGCGCGCACGATCTCGCGGAAGAAGAGCAGCTCCTCGATCGGGCCGTAGCCCTGCACGCCGGCGTTGATGACGCGATACCGCGTCGCGCCGCCGCCGGCGTTCAGGCGCGCTTCGAGCAGGCGGCAGAAGGTCTGGCGCGCGTCGACCTGGACTGAGAGGACCAGCGAGTCGCCGAGCACCACGATCCGCCGTTCGTTCGCCGGCTTCGGGCCGATCGGCTGATCGTCGCGGACGCCCTGCGGGTTGATGACAATCTGGGTGTCGAACTCGGCCGTGACGTAGCGCGTGCGGGCGTTCGGCCGCAGCCGGTAACCAATCGCGCGGTCCGGTACGAACAGCGTCTCGAATGAGGGGGCCGCTTCCGAGTGTCCCCAGACGCGTAGCGCCACTTCGAACACCGCGAACTGCAGCGCCGCGATCACCAGGAACAGCAGGGCCCGGCGCACGCGCATCAGGTCTGCGCCGGACAGGCGTGCAGAGCGTCGGCGACGAGCGCCACGGCGTCGGCCGGCAGACCGGGATGGAGCGGCAGCGAGAACACCTCGGCGCAGACGCGATCGGCGACCGGGCACTCGGCGGGGTGGGCGGCGGCCAGCGCCGGCTGACGCGTAATCGGAACGGGATAGTGAACGAGCGTCTCGATGCCGTGCCGCCTCAGGTGCGCCTGGACGCCGGTTCGATCGGCGCTCCGCACCGGGAAGAGGTGATAGGCGTGGCCGGGATCGCACTCGGGCGGCACCACGACCGGCGCGCCGGGCAGGCGGCGCCGGTAGTCCGCCGCGAGGGCGCGCCGTTCAGCCGTCCAGCGCGGCAGCCACGCCAGGCGAGCCGAGAGCACGGCGGCCTGGAGCTCGTCCAGCCGCGAATTCACGCCAAACTCGGCGTGCTCGTAGCGGCTCGACTGGCCGCCGTTGCGCAAACGCCGCAGGCGGCCGGCCAGCGCATCGTCGTTGACGGTGATCGCGCCGCCGTCGCCGAGCGCCCCGAGGTTCTTCGTCGGATAGAAGCTGTACGCGGCCGCGACGCCGAACGAACCGACCGGCCGCCCGCCGCAGGTCGCCAGGTGCGCCTGACAGCAGTCTTCGACGACGGCCAGGCCGTACTGCTCGGCGACCGCCACGATCGCCGCCATGTCGGCGGCCTGGCCGTAAAGATGAACCGGCATGATCGCGCGGGTGCGCGGCGTGATCGCGGCGGCCGCGGCGCGCGCATCGAGCGTCAGGCGATCGGCGTCGATGTCGGCGAAGACCGGCCGCGCTCCCGTCATGAGCACGGCGAGCGCCGAGAACGCCGCCGACAGCGGGGCCGTGATCACCTCGTCGCCGGGCCCGATCCCGATCGCGCGCAGCGCCAGCGCGATCGCATCGGTGCCGGTGCCGACGCCGACGGCATGCCTGGCGCCGACGGCGCGCGCGAACCCCTGCTCGAACCCCTCCAGCTCGGGGCCCAGCACGAACCAGCCGCGGCCGAGCACCCGTGCGATCGCGGCTTCGACGTCGGCGCGATCCTCGTGCGGACGCAGGTCGAGGAACGGAACGCGGCCGGCGTTGTCAGCGCTCATGGAGGTGCTCGCGGCGGATGACCAGCGCGTACCACAGGTTGAAGACGTCGATCGCCGTCCGGAACAGGCGCTTGAAGTTGAAGAACTGCGACTTGCCGTAGGCGCGGTGATAGTGGTGCACCGGCACTTCCGCGATCCGGAATCCGGCGTCGGTGATCTTCTTCATCATCTCGAGGCAGATGACGCCGCTGTTCTTCTCGAGATGCACCGTGTCGAAGATCGCGCGGCGCATCATCCGGAAGTCGCAGTCGACGTCGCGCACGGTGAGTCCGAAGAGGAGCTTCACGGTATGGTGGTAGATGCGCCCGATGACGATCCGGTGCAGCGGATCGGAGCGGCTGATTTTGTAGCCGTTCACCATGTCGACCGAGTCGTCGAAACGGCCCCACAGCAGCGCCATCTCCGCCGGATCGTACTGCGCGTCGCCGTCGGTGTAGAAGATCCGCTCGCGGGTCGCCGTTGCGAAGCCGCTGCGCAACGCCCCGCCGTAGCCGCGGTTGGTCAGGTGATGCACGATCCGCACCTGCGGATAGATGCTCGCGAGCTCGGCCAGGATCTCGGCGGTCCCGTCCTTGCTGCCGTCGTTGACCACGATCACTTCGTAGTCGGGGGTCAGCGTGCGCGCCGTTCGAAGGGCCGTGATCACCAGGCTCGCGATCGTCCCGCTGTCGTTGTAGGCGGGAAAGAAAATGCTCAGACCCGTCGCGGGCCCCTCGGTCTTCATCGAATCGCGAGAATGTTATGTGGTCGCTGAGTTGAAGGCAAGGGCGCGATCGTAGGCTGACTCGAAGCGCTCCGCTGCAGCGGACCACCCGAACCGCGCCGTGACGCGGACCCGTGCCTGCGCCCCGAGCCGCACGCCGCCGACGCGGTCGGCGAGCAGCCCGGTAATCGCGCGCGCCAGTGACGCCGGGTCGCGCTCCGGCACCACCACGCCGGTGTCGCCGTCTTCGACAACGCTGCCGATCCCGCCGGCGGACGTCGCCACCACCGGCGTGGCCGACGCGAGCGCCTCGAGCACCGTGTTGGGCAGGCCATCGACGTTGCCGCTGTCGTCGCGCACCGATGGCACCACCGCGACGTCGGCGGCGGCGAACCAGTCCGCGACCTCGTCCTGCGTCACGTCGCCGAGGAAGCGCACGCGGCTGGCGACGCCCGCCGCGGTCGCCCTCTCCCGCAGCTCGGCATCGAGATCGCCGCCGCCGGCGATCACCAGCCGGACGGACGCGGCCATCAACGGCAGCGCCGCAATCAGGTACTCGAACCCCTTCTTGCGGACGAGCCTGCCGGCGGTGACGACCACGGGTTCGGCCGCATCGATGCCGGCCGACGCGCGCAGCCGCGCCCGCACTTCGGCCGACGGACGGAACCGGACGCTGTCGACGCCGTAGGGGACGACCTCCAGGCGATCGGTCGCCGCGCCGAGGCCGGCCGCCCGCGCCGCCAGATCGGCGCTGCAGGCCGTGACGAACCCGGCACGGTGGAACACGCCGCGAGCCGCCTGCCGCACCAGGCGCGACCGTTCGGCGACGAACACGTCAGAGCCGTGCAGGCTGACGACGAGCGGCCGCGACAGGCCAGCCGCGGCCGCGATCAGTCCGCCCGGCACCACCCAGTGTCCGTGCAGGACCGTGGCGCGCCGCTTCTGTGCGACGCGCATCGCCTTGAACCAGCCGCTGGCGAGCGCCAGCGGTGCCGCCATCCAGGCCGCTTTGCGCACGCGCACATCCGCCTGCAGTCCCGCGGCGTAGCCGAAGACGTTCAACGCCGCGACCGGTGCGTACTTGAAGAAGTGGAAGAAGACACCGTCCTCGACCCGGCCGCGCGTGATGCGAGGATGCCAGGGCGCGACGACGTGCACTTCGTGGCCGCGCGCCGCCACGCTCTTCGCGATCGGTTCCATGAACGTGCCGACCGAGTCCCCGGGAAAGCGGGGATACGACGTCGTCACCATCACGACGACGTGGCGCATGTTCAGATCTGTCCGGAAGGCTTCGCCCCGCCGGGCTCGGCTGCCGGACGTACGGCGGGGCGCAGACCTCGCAGCACGAGCCGCCACGGCATCAACAGCGATTCCATCAGGACGCTCTTCGACAGCTTCGACTGGCCGAGCCGGCGTTCGACGAAGATGATCGGCACCTCGCCGATACGGAAACGCCGCTGCTTGGCTTCGTAGAGCATCTCGACGAGAAACGAGTAGCCGTCAGACACCATCGCGCCGATCGGCAGCTGCGCCAGCGCCTCGCGCCGCCAGCAGCGGTAGCCGCTCGTGCAGTCGCTGGCCGAGAGTTTCGTGATGAGCCGGATGTAGCGGTTGCCGAAGGCGCTGAGCAGGATGCGGCTGATCGGCCAGTTCACCACGCTGACGCCGCCGTTCATGTAGCGCGAGCCGATCACCAGGTCGTGCGATGCGGCGGCGGCGACGAGCGACGGCAGGTACGAGGGATCGTGCGACAGGTCGCAGTCCATCTGACAGATGTAGTCGGCGGTGCCCTGCTGCAGGGCGTGCAGCAACCCGTCGACGTAGGAGCGGCCGAGCCCGCGCGGTCCGGTGCGGTGCATCACCTCGATCCGGCCCGGGTGCCGCTGCGCCAGCCCGTCGGCGATCGCGCCGGTGCCGTCGGGCGACCCGTCGTCGACCACCAGCAGGCGGATGCCGTCGTGCGCGAGCACGCCGTCGACGAGCAGCGGCAGGTTGTCCCGTTCGTTATAGGTCGGCGTGACGACGAGCACGTTCATGCGTATCGGTCCAGAGCAAGGCGGCAGTCACGATGAGCGCCGGATCGACGATCGGCAGCCGGAACCGCTCCTGCGGAAAAAAGACGAGTCCCGAGAGGATCGTCGCGGCGGCCATCAGCCACAGCGCGACGGGCGCCGAGCTCGACTGGAGCCGTCCCCGCGCGCGCCAGCGCCGCACGCCCCCGACAGCGGCGAGCGCGACGATGGTGTAGGACACGGCGGACGCCGCCACGTACTTCGATGAGTGTACCAAATACGATGGTCCGGCCGGAACCACTGTGAAGAAGGCCTTGCGCGATTCGAGCGCGAGCCATCCGCCCGGGTTGGCGCGGATCCACGCGAACGCGTCGCGATAGTAGAGCGGCTCGAGCTGCTCGGGCGTCAACTCGGGGTGCGCGGCACGGAAGGCGAGGTCGGCGCGCTTGAGGTCGGGATTGGCCGCGAGGTCGCCGTCCCCCTTCGCCAGCGGATGGTTGCCCGTCCAAAATGTCACGCCGCCTTCGGAGGCGACGGCGATCCAGCGCCCGTAGACGCGGTGGTTGCGAAGTGTCCAGGGCAGTACGACGAGAACGGCGGTGACGACCAGCACTGCCGCCGCGACATACGCACGTCTGGCCACCATCCACGCGACCGCCAGCGGCAGAAAGAACACCATGGCGGGGCGAATCAGGATGGCGGCGCCCGTTCCAAGCCCAGCCGCCGCTGCCGCCGTCTTGGGAATTCCATCCCGGCGCGGCTGCAGGATGACGGCGACGCCCAGCGCAACGGTCGAGAACAACGTCTCGGTGAGTGCGTAGGACGGCGTCCAGACGAGAGGAGGGTAGACGGCAGCGATCGCCGCCGCCGCGACGCCGGCGCGGCGGCCGCCGGCGCGGAATGCCAGGAGCGCGATCAGCCACACGCCGGCCGCGCCGAGCGCGCTCTGGACGACCTGCACCCGTCGCGGCACGTGCTCGACCGGCACCGGCGCGACGAACGTCGACAGGAAGGCCGGATAGCCCGGGGCACGGCCGAACTGCTGGCCGGTGCCGGCATCCGCCGAGTCCGGCGGATAGGCGTACCCGGCGCCGCGCGCCAGGCTGCGCGCCAGCGCCAGGTACTCCTGTTCGTCGTGGGTCAGCGGCTTGCCGCTCCAGTAGACCAGCGCGAAGACGCTCCGCAGCGCGAATCCGACGATGACGCACGCGCCAATCCACCGACGCGCGGTCACCGCCGTCCTTCGAAGCGGAGCGCCGAAATCTGCTCCGACACGAGGCCGACGAGGAACACGACCACCGCGAACAGGATCAGCAGCACCGACCCGTTCGGGATCCGCGCGTGCACGACGACGTTCCAGATTCCGTAGGCCGAGCCGAGCAGCAGTGCGGCGGCGCTGATCGGCGCAAAAATCCGCATCGGGCTGAACAACGTCACGATCTTGAAGATGATCATCAGGAACTTGGCGCCGTCCCGCGCCAGCCGGATCTTCGACTGGCCGCTGCGCTGCCGCGCCTGGATCGGCTCGAACGCGACCGCGTAGCCTCCCTTGATGAACGCCAGCGTCGTGGTGGTCGGCGTCGAGAAGCCGTTGGGCAGCAGGTGCAGATACTCGCGCAGCCCGGACGTCCGCGCGCCGCGGAAGCCCGATGTGAGATCTGGGATCGGCCGCCCGGTCAGGTACCCGGCGAGGCGGTTGAGTGCGTCGTTGCCGGCCCGGCGCGTCGCGGTCGCCTGAGTCTCGGCCGTGCGCGCCCCGACGACCAGGTCGTACTCGCCGAGACGTCCAGCCAGCCGCAGCGCGTCTTCGGGCGGGTGCTGGCCGTCGGCGTCGACGATCAGCACGTAGTCGCCGCTGGCGCGGCGGATGCCGTTCTTGACCGCGGCGCCGTTGCCGATGTTGTAGGGATGCCGCACGACCGTAGCCCCCGCCGCCGCGGCGCGCGGGCCCGTCTCATCGGTCGATCCGTCGTCGACGACGATGATCTCGCGCCACGGCGCGGCCGCGCGCAGCACCTCGACCACCGAGGCGATGGAGTCGGCCTCGTTGAACGCCGGAATGACGATCGAGACCATCGACGGATCCGCCAAGACTTACGTCTCCAGGACGCGGCGGCGCCGCCGCGAAGATGCGCATTCGATGTTCGTCATGCGTGAATGTGCCGTCGTCATCTGCGGCAGTCAGTGTTCCCAGCGGTCGGTGCGTTCACCGACCTTCGGGTACGGCGGCCGGTGGTCCTCGAGGGGGCGCGGCGGCGACTCAAGGGTGCGGACGCGATAGACGAGATCCTCGAGCAGCTTGCGGTTGCCCGAGATGACGTCGGCGAGCAGGCCGATGACCAGCACGATGAAGCCGAGCGTCACGACGATTCCTGAGACGACGAGCGACGAGAAGTGCCGGAACGCCTGTCCCTGCAGGAAGTAGTAGAAGAACCGCGCCAGGCCGGCGCCGCCCACCACCAGGATGAACAGCCCGAGGTAGGTGAACACCTTGAGCGGCTCGTACATCGCGTAGATCCGGACGATCGTGGCGCCCGACTGCTTGATGTAGGAGAAGACGCTGGCGAACAGACGCGACTCGCGGGTGCGCGGGTTGACGGCGACCGGCACGTGCGCGATCGCCATGCGCTTCTTGCCCGCCTGGATGATCGACTCGAGCGTGTAGGAGAACTCCGAGACGATCGTCATGCGCAGCGCGGCGTCGCGGGTGTAGGCGCGGAAGCCGCTCGTCGTATCGGGCACGGTGGTGCCCGACACCTGCCGGACCACCCAGCTGCCGAGCGCCTGCAGCCGCCGCTTGCGCCACGACATGTGCCGCAGTCCGGCGATGTTGCGATCGCCGATGCAGATGTCGGCCTCGCCGCGCAGCAGCGGCGCCAGCAGCTTGGCGATGTCGCCGCCCGCGTACTGGTTGTCGGCGTCGGTGTTGACGATGAAATCGGCCCCCGCCTTCAGGCAGGCGTCGATGCCCGCCGCGAAGGCCGCCGCCAGGCCCTTGTTGCGGCGCAGCCGTACGATGTAGTCGACCCCGCAGGCGCGCGCCACGTCGGCGGTGCCGTCGCGCGACCCGTCGTCGATTACCAGCACTTCGACTGTGTCGACGCCCGGGATGGACTTCGGCAGATCGGCGAGCGTCGCCGGCAGTGTCTGCGCCTCGTTGAGGCACGGGATCTGGATGATGAGCTTCTTCAATTCACTAGCTTCTCGATCACACCGTCCCACGTGATCGTCCGGGCGCGATCGTATCCCGCGTCACCCATGGCCTTCGCGCGCTGCCGGTCGCGCGCGAGCGCGTTGATCGCGGCCGCGATCGGCTCCGGTTCGGGCGCCACCGAAAAGCCGTTGACGCCATCGACGACGAATTCGTTCGGGCCGCCCGCGTCGGTGGCGGTGACGACCGGCCTCCGCGCCAGGAACGCTTCCAGCGTGACGTAGCCGAAGTCCTCGTCGTAGGGCGGATACACGACCGCGAGCGCGTCGCGGTAAAGCGCAATCAGCTGCTCGTCGTCGACGGCGCCGAGGAAATCGACGCGGTCGGCGACCCCCGCCGCGTGCGCCGCCCCTTCCACGTTGGCGCGCTGGGTGCCCTCGCCGGCGACGACCAGCCTGATCGGCGCATCGACCAGGGCCATGGCCGACACCACCAGATCGACCCGTTTCACCGATTCGATCCGTCCGACCGAGAGCACATACCCTCCATAGGCGCCGGCCTCCAGGCGGGCGGCGAGGCGCGGCGGATGGTAGAGCGCTTCCGCCGCGATCCCGTTGTATCGGGTAACCCGGTTGGCCGTGTTCTGCGCGTTGGCGAACACGCGTCGGCACTCGCCCAGCATTTCGGTATCCAGTCGAAGCAGCGTCTCGCGCAGTCCCAGGTCGGCTTCATTGTGCCCGAAGTCGCTGTAGACGGTACCGCAGAGCTCGTAGGCGGCGCGGTACTGGTGAATCAGCCACGCCACCTTATTGGGATGCCGAGCGAAGTAGGTCGGGAACTTCGAGGCGATCACCAGATCGATGGGGCGTCCGTTGCTCTCGCTGAGATCGAGTAAACGCCACGCCGCCGCGTGCGGCAGGATCTCGCTCTTCGGATACCACTTGAATGGCACGCTCACGAGCTCCGCGTCGAAGCCGCGCCCCCTCAGCTCGCGCAGCAGCTCGCGCACGTGGATCTCGGCGCCGCCGTGCACGAACGGCACCTGCGCCTCGCAGACGACGACCGTTCTGACTGGCATCAGCCCTGGGATTATCCCGCAGTTCGAGGGGCAAAGCCCCCGGACAGCTACGTAGCGTGTCTGAAGTTGATGACGTCGCCGTCGAGGACGACGTACTCCTTGCCCTCGAGGCGCAGCTCTGCGTGGTCGCGGCAGCCGGCGATGGACCCGCGCTTCAGCAAATCCTCATAGCGGCACACCTCGGCGCGGATGAAGCCCCGCTGGATGTCGCTGTGGATCTCGCCGGCCGCGTTCTGTGCGTTGATGCCGCGCGGAATTGACCAGGCGCGATTCTCGTCCTCGCCCACCGTGAAGAAGGAGATGTAGCCGAGCAGATCGTAGCTGGCGCGGATGACGCGATCGAGCCCGGATTCCTTCAGGCCGAGATCGGCCATGAACGCCCTGGCGTCGTCCGCCTCGAGCTGGGAAATCTCGAGCTCGATCTTGGCGCAGATGGGTACGGCGCGGGTGTTCCTGCCGGTGACGAGGTCCTGGATGCCGGCGAGCTCCACGGCGCGGTCCGCCTGCGACAGGTCGGCCTCGTCGAGGTTCAACACGATGAGCAGCGACTTCGACGACAGGAACTGAAAGCCACGCAGCCGGCGCAGCTCGTCGGGGGGCAGCTCGAGGTCGCGCAGCGGTCGGCCGGCCTCGAGCGCGGCGCGGCACTGCTGCAGGATCTCCTGCTCCTTTTTCAGCTCCGGGTTCGGCTGCTTCTTGATGTCCTTCTCGAGACGCTCGAGCCGTCGCTCGACGACGCCGAGGTCGGCGAGGATCAGCTCGTCTTCCATCGTCCGCACGTCCCGAGCGGGATCGAGCGAGCCGGCGGCGTGCGGGATCGACGGATCGCGGAAGAGACGGACGACGTGCAGCAGCGCGTCGGCGTTACGGAAGGCGGCGACGTCGAGCAGCGCGGCGGCGCCCGCTTTGCCGCTCGCGGCGCCCCCCATGTCGGCGAACTCCACGGTCGCGGGCACGTGCTTTCTGGGCTTGAACAGCTCGGTCAGGCGATCGAGCCGCTCGTCGGGCACCCGGGAGACCCCGACGTTGGCTTCCTGCTTGCCGGACGGGCGAGGGGCCTCCCGGGCTGAGGTGAGGAGCTGGAAGAGCGTGGTCTTACCCGAGGACGGGAATCCTATGAGTCCTGCTCTGAGCATGACGGATCTGCACATCCTAGCACGCGACCGAGGGCGAACAAAAGGCGTAAGCCCAATTGACCCAACATTTTGGCGTTGACAGAACCAGGCCCCCCCTCTACTATCGCGGTGGATTTTTGTGGAGCAAAGTGGAGTAGACGACCGTGCTCCGGGGCAATCACACCGCCAGAATTGATGACAAGGGAAGGCTCAAGGTCCCGAACGCCTTCCGTGCGCTCATCGACAAGACGCACGGGAGCGAGCTGTTCGTGACGAGCCTGACGGGGGAGTCTGTCCGGATCTACCCCATGCCGGTCTGGCTGGCGCTCGAGGAGCGCCTGGCGCGTGCCCCTTCCACGCACCCGGCCCGCAACCGCTTTCTGGATCGCGTGAACTACTTCGGCCAGTCGGCGGAGATCGATGCGCAGGGTCGCGTGGTGATTCACCAGCGGCTGCGCGATACGGCCGGGATGAGCGGCGAGGTCGACGTCCTCGGCGCCGTCGATCACCTGGACGTCTGGAACCACGAACGGCTGGTCGCGAGGCTGCAGAACGACCCGTTCACCGACGAGGACGCGCGCGCGCTCTCGGACCTCGGCGTCTAGGCGGAAACGAATGTCGACACATGAGCCGGTGATGGTCTCCGAGGTGGTCGAGCTGCTCGACGCGAGCCGCGGCGGCCTGTTTCTCGACTGCACCGTCGGACTTGGCGGCCACAGCCGCGCACTGCTCGAGGCGGGCGCGTCACAGGTGATCGGCCTCGACCGCGACGAGTCGGCGCTGGCGATCGCGCGCGAGCGGCTGGCGGACTACGGAAATCGCGTCGCATTGGCCCACGCCGACTTCCGTGAATTCGATCGCGTGCTCGACGCGCGGGGCGTCGAGGGCGTCGCCGGCGCGCTGGCGGATCTCGGCGTGTCGTCGCTGCAGCTCGACGCGGAGGGGCGTGGTTTCAGCTTCCGGCGCGACGAGCCGCTGGACATGCGGATGGATCGGAGCCAGGGACCGAGCGTCGCCGATCTGCTGCGCGACGCCGAGGAGACCACGCTCGCAGACGTCATCTTCCGCTTCGGCGAGGAGCGCCATTCGCGACGGGTGGCGCGCGCCATCGTCGCGGCGCGCCGCGAGGCGGCCATCGACACCACCGGCCGGCTGGCGGCGGTCGTCCGCCGCGCCGTGCCGCATCGCGGCTATCAGCGGATCGATCCGGCGACGCGCACCTTCCAGGCGCTGCGCATCTGGGTCAACCGCGAGCTCGACGGGCTGGACGCCTTTCTCGAGACGGCGGCACGCCGGCTGCTGGCCAACGCGCGGCTGGCGGTGATCACCTTCCACTCGCTCGAAGACCGCATCGTCAAGCACACCTTCCGGGCGATGGAGAAGGCGGATGCGGGCCTGCGCATCCTGACCAAGCGGCCGATGGTGCCCTCCGACGGCGAAGTGGCGCGCAATGGCCGCTCGCGCAGCGCCAAGCTGCGCGCGATTGAGAGGCTGGCATGAGCGGACTGGACTTCGAGTACGCGATCAAGAAGGACATTCGCAACAACCCGATCGTGCGCGAGGTGGACGAGGCGCGCCAGCGGCAGCTCTGGCAGACCACCGGGATCGGGCTGTTCCTCGTCGTCGTGCTGCTCTTTTCGGCGTGGCAGCATTTCGAGCTGCTGCGCCACGGCTACCAGATCGAGCGGATGCAGCAGGAGCGCGCCGCCGAGGAAGACATCAACCGGCATCTGCGGCTGGAAATCGAGACGCTCCGCGCGCCGCGGCGCATCGAAAAGATCGCCATCGAGCAGCTTCACCTCGTCCCCCCGTCCCGCGGCCAGGCCATCGTCATCGAACGGGTGACGCAGGCCGCGCCGCCCGAGAAGTCGATCGTCGCCTCGCGATAGCACGGCATGGCTCTGTCGCGCGCTTCGTTGCAGTCCCGTCTCGGGTCGCTCCTGCGCCCGGGCGGCGTTGCGCCGTGGCGCTGGGGTCGAAGCCGGGCGGCCGCCGCCGCACCCGTGTCGGATCGGCACGACGCGGCCTCGCGGCCGCCGAGCCCCTGGCGGCAGACCGTTCGCTCCCGGCTGCTGGTCAGCGCCGGCTTCCTTGCGTGCTGGACGGCCGGCATCGAAGCGCGGCTCGTCTACCTCCAGGTGATCGATCACACCGAGCTGCTGGCGCGCGCCGACAAGCAGCAGATGCGCACGCTCAATCCGGCCGCGAAGCGCGGCGAGATCTTCGATCGCCACGGCCGGGTGCTGGCCTACAGCGTCGACGCCGACTCGATCGCCGCCGATCCGTCCGATATCGACGACGCCGACGCGGTGGGCGCCGAGCTGTGCCACGCGCTCGACGACTGCACGGCGGATCGGCGGGCGCAGATCGTCCGCAGCCTCTCGACCAGGAAATCGTTCGTCTACATCGCACGTCAGGTCTCGCCGGAGGAGGCACGGCGGGTGAAGGGGCTGGCGCTGCCCGGCATCACCCTCTTCAAGGAGAGCCGCCGCTATTACCCCAACAGCGACCTGGCGGCGCACGTGATCGGCTACGTCGGGCTCGACAACGTCGGACTCGGCGGCATCGAATCCGCCTACGACGCGCAGATTCGCGGCAACAGCGGCAAGGTGCTGATCCAGACCGACAACAAGCGCCGCGCGCTGTTCAGCCGGGTCGAGCGTCCGGCGACGGCCGGCGCCGGCATCGAGCTGACGCTGGACGAGTACCTGCAGCACGTGGCGGAACGGGAGCTGCGCGCCGGCGTCGAGCAAAACCACGCGCAGGGCGGCAGCGCGATCGTCATGGATCCGCACACCGGCGAGATCCTGGCGCTCGCCAACTGGCCGACCTTCAACCCGAACACGTTCAATCGGGCCGACGACGACGAGAAGCGCAACCGCGCCATCCAGACGCTCTACGAGCCGGGGTCGACGTTCAAGATCGTGACCGCGTCGGCGGCGCTCGAGCAGCACGTCATCACCCCCGACACGCTCATCGACACCAACCCGGGGTCGATCACCTTCCCAGGCCGCAAGCCGATCTATGACACGCACAAGTACGGCGTGATCGATTTCACCGACGTGATCGTCAAGTCGAGCAACGTCGGGGCGATCAAGGTCGGCCTGAAGGTCGGGCCGCAGGCGCTGACCGACTACGTCAGCCGCTTCGGTTTTGGACAGACGCTCGGCCCGGACTTCAAGGGGGAGACCGCCGGGATCGTCTGGAGCGCCGATCGTCTCGATCAGAGCGCGCTCGCCTCCGTGTCGATGGGCTACCAGGTCGGCGTCACCGCGCTCCAGATGGTGACGGCGGTCAGCTCGATCGCCAACGGCGGCCACCTGATCCAGCCGCGCGTCGTGCGCGCGTTCATCAAGGACGGTCGCCGCGTCGAGGTACCTCACCGCGAGATGCGGAAGACGATCGAGCCGGATACGGCGGCGACGCTGACGACGATCATGGAGCAGGTCGTCGAACGCGGTACCGCACGCGCGGCGCAGATCGAGGGCTACACCATCGCCGGCAAGACCGGCACCGCCGCCAAGCTGGTCAAGGGTCACTATCAGAAATCCGACTACAACGCGTCGTTCGTCGGATTCATTCCGTCGCGCAATCCGGCGGTGACGATCCTGGTCGTGATCGACTCGCCGCATGGCAACGGCTACACCGGCGGCGCGGTGTCGGCACCGGTCTTCAAGCGGATTGCGGAAGCGGCCCTGACCTATCTTGGCGTCGGCCCGAACCTCAACGCGCCGCCGCCGGTGCTGGTGGCGCGCCGCGACCTGCGCGAAGCCGATCCCGAAGCGGAACCGCAGCCGGCTGTAGCGATGACCGCGACCGGCCTGCCCGCCGCGATCCCGGCCGTGCAGCCCGGCCTGATGCCGGATCTGCGCGGGCAGAGCGCGCGCGAAGCACTGCGCGCGCTGTCGCGCATCGGACTGGCAGCGCGGATGTCAGGCGACGGCTTGGTGGTCGATCAGCGGCCGGCGGCCGGCGCCGTGCTCGTCGCCGGCGAGGCCTGCACGTTGACCCTCGGGCGGCGCGCGCCCGCCCCCGGAGTGCGGCCGTGACGCTGCGAGAACTGTTCGCCGCGATGACGTTCAACCCGGACGCCGGCGCTCGAGGGCTGGACGACCGCGTCTCGGCGATTGCCTACGATTCGAGGCAGGCGACCCCCGGTTCAGTGTTCTTCGCGTTGCGCGGCGTCAACGCCGACGGGGCGAGGTTCGTCCCGCAGGCGCTCGCCAACGGCGCCGTCGCGGTCATTGCCGAAACCGCGCCGCCGGCCGGCATCGCGGTTCCCTGGGTGCAGGTCGCGAACGCGCGCGCCGCGATGGCGGAAGCGGCGGCGGCCTTCCAGCGTCATCCGAGCGACGAGCTCGCCCTCGTCGGGATCACCGGCACCAACGGCAAGACGACCACCTCGTACGTGCTCGCGTCGATCTTCGAGGCGGCCGGCGTGCGCTGCGGCCGCGTCGGGACGATCGGCTATACCGTTGGCGGCCGCGACGTCGACGCTTCGCGCACCACTCCCGAGTCTCCCGACCTGCAGCGGATGCTGCGCGACATGGTCGACCAGGGCATCGGCGCCTGTGCCATGGAAGTGTCGTCGCACGCGCTGGCGCTGCGCCGCGTCGACAGCCTGCGGTTCGCGGCCGGTGTCTTCACCAACCTGACCCGCGACCATCTCGACTTCCACGGCGACATGGAGTCGTACTTCGTCGCCAAGCGGCGGCTCTTCGAGATCCTGCCCGACGGCGCGGTCGGCATCATCAACGCCGACGACCGGCGCGGCGCCGAACTGGTCGCCGCGGCGCGGCGGCCGGTCACCTACGCCATCGACGCCGCCGCCGACGTCCGGCCTGGGCCGCTGTCGTTTTCGCTCGAGGGGCTCGCGTTCGAGGTGCGCACGCCGCGCGGCACGTTCCACGTGAAGTCGGCGCTGGTCGGCCGTCCCAATGCTTACAACGTCCTCGCCGCCGCGGCCGCCGCGATGGCGCTGGATCTGCCGTTTTCGGCGATCGAGTCCGGCATCACGCGCCTCGAGCACGTGCCCGGACGCTTTCAGGTCGTCTCGGGTCAGGGCGACGACGTCCGCGTCATCGTCGACTACGCGCACACCGACGACGCGCTGAAGAACCTGCTGGAAACGGCGCGGCCGCTCGCCACCGGACGGCTCGTCACGGTATTCGGCTGCGGCGGCGATCGCGATCGGACCAAGCGTCCGCTGATGGGGGCGGTCGCCGCGCGGCTGAGCGACCTCGTGGTCGTCACCTCCGACAACCCCCGCGGCGAAGATCCGGCGCGCATCATCGAGGAGATCCAGCGCGGCATCGTCACACCGGCGGATCGCACCGGCGTCAAGGGACCGAAGGGCACCCCGTCAATCGCCATCGTCGATCGCCGCGAGGCGGTCGAGCGGGCCATCAAGGACGCCCGCGCCGGCGATCTGGTGCTGATTGCCGGCAAGGGACACGAGAAATACCAGGTGATCGGCGACAAGACGCTGTCGTTCGACGACGTAGAAGTCGCGCGGGCCGCGCTCACTCGCCGCCGCAGCGGCTCGAGGGTGTCGTAACGGGTGGCCGGCCTCGTCCTCACCGCCGCGCAGATTGCGTCCGTCTCGGGCGGACAGGTGATCGCGGGCGATCCGCAGGCGCGGATTGCGGGATGGTCGATCGATTCGCGGGCGCTGTCAGCGGGCGACGTGTTCGTGGCAATCCGGGGCGATCGCTTCGATGGCCATGACTTTGTCGCCGCCGCGCTGGCGGCCGGCGCCGCCGGCGTCGTCGTGGCGCGGCCGCCGCAGGCGCCGCCCGGCGGACAGCGACCGGGCGCGGCGCCGTTCGTCATCCAGGTGGATGACACGACGCGTGCGCTGCAGGACGCGGCCCGCGAGGTGCGCCGGCGTTCGGGAACGACAGTGGTGGCGATCACCGGCAGCGCCGGCAAGACGACGACGAAGGAGCTCACCGCGGAATGCCTCGCGGCGCGCTTCACGGTGTTTCGCAACAGGGGCAATTTGAACAATCACATCGGGCTGCCGCTGTCGCTGCTGGAGCTGGCGGCGCGGCCCGAGATGGCGGTGGTCGAGCTGGGCATGAATCACGCGGGAGAAATCCGAACGCTGGTCGGCATCGCCGAGCCCGACGTCCGCGTGTGGACCAACGTCGGAGACGCGCATCTCGGGTTCTTTGCCTCGGCCGACGCGATCGCCGACGCCAAGGCGGAGATCCTCGAGCAGGCGCGCCGCACCGACCTGCTGGTGGCCGGTGCCGACGATGCACGGATTCGCGCGCGCGCCGGCGGGTTTTCGGGCAGGACTGTGACCTTCGGTTTATCGGACCAAGCCGACGTCCACGCCAGCCTCGTCGATCACCGCGGTCTCGACGGCATGGCCGCGACGGTGACCACGCCGCGCGGCCGCGCCCGGATGGAGACGCCGCTGCTCGGAACGGCCAATCTGCTCAATCTGCTCGCCGCGACCGCCGTCGCGACCGAGCTCGGCGTCCCGATCGAGGCGGTGGCGCAGCGGGCGGCGCGGCTGCGGCCGGCCGCGCACCGTGGCGAGCTGATTCGACTGCCCGGCGGCGTCACGCTCATCGACGACTCCTACAACTCGAGTCCGGCGGCGCTCAAGCGCGCCCTGGAGACGGTCCGCAACGCGACCGGCAGCGCGCGCAAGGTGGCGATCCTCGGGGAGATGCTCGAGCTCGGCGACCACGCGATCCGCCTGCACGAAGAGTGCGGCTGGGCGGCGGCGGAATCGGGCCTCGATCTGCTGATCGCCGTCGGCGGCGCGCCCGCGCAGCGCCTGGCCGACGCGGCCCGTACCGGCGGCTTGCCCCCATCGGCGGTCCTGCACGCGCCGACCAGCGACGAGGCGGCGGAGCTGGCGCAGCGGAAGGTCCGGCCCGGCGATCTGGTGCTCGTCAAGGGCTCGCGCGGAATCCGCACCGACGTCATCGTCGAGCGCCTGAAGGTGGAGTTCGCCTGATGCTCTACCACCTGCTCTATCCGCTGCACGGCGCCGCTCCCGTGCTGAACGTGTTCCGCTACATCACGTTCCGCACGGCCGGCGCCAGCGTGACGGCGCTGCTGCTCAGCATCGTCCTGGGTCCGATCGTGATCCGTCGACTGCGCGATTTTCAGATCGGCCAGGTGATCCGCCAGGACGGTCCGCAGACGCACCGCGCCAAGGCGGGGACGCCGACCATGGGCGGCCTGTTGATCCTTGCCTCGGCGCTCATTCCGACGCTGCTCTGGGCCAACCTGACCAACCCCAACATCTGGATCGCCGTGATCGCGACGAGCGCCTTCGGCGGCGTGGGGTTCGCCGACGATTACCTGAAGATCGTGCGCCGCTCGCATCACGGCCTGTGGCCCCGCTACAAGATGCTGTGGCAGGTGGTGATCGGCCTCGGCGTCGGGCTGGCACTGCTCGCGATGACCCGGTTCGATCTCTACAACACACACCTGGTTTTTCCGTTCTTCAAGCGCTGGATTCCGGATCTCGGCTGGATCTACGTCCTTTTCGCGATGTTCGTGTGCGTGAGCTGGACGAACGCGGTGAACCTGACCGACGGGCTCGACGGCCTGGCGATCAGCGTGTTCGGCGTGGCCGCGGCGGCGCTGACCGCGCTCGCCTACGTCAGCGGACACCGCGTCTTCGCCGAGTACCTGCAGCTGCCGACGGTGTCGCCGCTCATCGGCGAGCTGACGATCTTCTGCGGCGCGCTGGTCGGCGCGAGCCTTGGCTTCCTCTGGTACAACTCGTACCCGGCCGACATCTTCATGGGAGACGTCGGATCGCTGGCGCTCGGCGGCGCGCTCGGCACCGTGGCGCTGCTCATCAAGCAGGAATTCGTGCTGGTGATCGTCGGCGGCATCTTCGTGGTCGAAGCGGCCTCGGTCGTGATCCAGGTCTCGTCGTTCAAGCTCACCGGCAAGCGCGTCTTCCGCATGGCGCCCCTGCATCATCATTTTGAACTGATTGGCTGGAGCGAGCCGAAGGTCATCGCGCGCTTCGTGATCGCGGCGATCGTCTTCGCGCTGTTCAGCCTGACGACCCTGAAACTGCGATGACCAGGCCAGCCTTTTCCGTCGCGGGCAAGAACGTCGTCGTGATCGGCGCGGCGCGGAGCGGTATCGCGGCGGCAGTCCTGCTGGCGCGGCGCGGCGCCGTGGTCACGCTGACCGACGTTCGTCCCGAGATCGATGCCGAGCCCGAGCTGCGCGCGGCCGGGGTCACGCTCGAGCTCGGCGGCCACCGCCGCGACACGCTGCTCGCCGCCGATTTGATCGTGCTCAGCCCAGGAGTGCCGCCTGCGCAGCCGGCGATTGCCGAAGCCCGCGCCGCCGGCGTCGCGGTGATGGGTGAACTCGAACTCGCCTCGCGCTGGCTGCGCGGACGGATCATCGCGATCACCGGCACGAAAGGGAAGTCGACGACCACGACGCTCGCCGGGCGGATGCTCGAGGCCGGCGGCCACCGCGTGCTGGTCGGCGGCAACATCGGCCATGCGCTGAGCGCGCAGGTGGAGCAGTCGACCGAGGACACGATCCACGTCATCGAGGCGAGCAGCTTCCAGCTCGAGAGCGCCGACACGTTCCATCCCTGGATCGCGGTGCTCCTGAACTTCTCGCCCGATCACCTCGATCGCCACGCCGACATCGCGGAGTACGCCGCGGCGAAGGCGCGGGTCTTCGCCAACCAGACGGCCTCGGACTGGGCGGTGCTGAATTCCGACGACGAGGGGTCGCGGGCCCTGGCGCAGGACGCGCGGTCGCAGCCGCTGCTGTTCGCGGTCGAGCGCGCGCTCGCCGAGGGCGTGGTCGTCGCCAAGGACGCCATCGTCCGGCGCCGCCGCGGCGGCGCCGACCAGGTGCTGGTGCCGCTGTCGGCGGTGCGGCTGCTCGGCCGGCATCTGCTGGCCGACGTGCTCGCGGCCGCGGCGGTGGCGTCGATCGCCGGCGTCGACCCGCAAGCGATGACGCGCGCGGTCGAGGGCTTCACCGGGCTCGAGCACGCGCTCGAGCCGGTCCGCGAGATCGCCGGCGTGACGTTCGTCAACGATTCCAAGGCCACGAACATCGAGTCGGCGCTGCGCGCGATTCAGAGCTTCGGCAAAGGGCTGTTCGTGATCCTGGGCGGCCGATTCAAGGGCGGGGACTTCGCCGATCTGCGCGACGCGCTCATCGAGCGTCAGGCGGTCGTCCTGGCGATGGGAGAGGCCAAGCCGTTGATCCACGCGGCGCTGGCGTCGGCCCTGCGGATTCACAGCGTCGAGGACTTGTCCGACGCCGTGCGCACCGCCTTCGTCCTGGCGGCCCCGGGTGAGACGGTGCTCCTCGCCCCGGGGTGTTCCAGCTTCGACATGTTCAAGGACTACGCCGAACGCGGGCGGACGTTCAAACAGGAGGTCGGGAGGCTCGCCGGCGAATGGAGCCGGACGGCCAAGCAGTAGTCGGCGCGAACGCATGGAACGAGCGGGGCGAGGAGGCCCCGCGGGCGATAGACGAGCGTTGAGCAGTCATCAGACCGGTCGAGGCGGAGAAGAGCTGACCGCTGGGAACGCAGGCTGCCCCGGTCTGCGAGGTCGGTGTCTTCCCCCGACGGCCGGCTGATGACTGCTGAACGCTCGCCGGATAATTTCGGGCCCGAAGAGGCGCAACTTTAGATCCTATGGCGCGGAAACTCAAATCCGACAAGCTGCTGTTCACCGCGACCCTGGTGCTGGTCTGCGTCAGCCTGGTCATGGTCTACAGCGCCTCGGCCGTCATCGGGATGGAGCAGTACCACCAGCGCCCGGCCTATTTCCTGTTCAAGCAGATGACGTTTGCGCTGGTCGGCCTGGCGCTCATGCCGATCCTGATGCGGGTCGATTACCGGACCTACCGCCAGCCGGGCTTCATCTGGACGGCGCTCGGCATGCTCGTCCTCGGCCTGGTGGCGGTCGTCGCGCTGGGTCCGCGTATCAACGGCGCGCGGCGCTGGGTCGGGGTGGCCGGCATCGGCATCCAGCCGTCGGAATTCGCGAAGCTGGTCGTCATCTTCTTCGTCGCGGCGATCCTCGAACGGCGGATGGATCGGATCGACGACCTGAAATACTCGCTGCTCCCGGTCGGCCTCGCCGTCGGCGTGATCGTCGGCCTGATCATGCTCGAGCCCGACCTGGGCACCGCGCTCTCGATTCTCCTCATCGTCGCCGCGATGGTGTTCGCGGCCGGCATCCACTACCGCTACATCTTCGGCCTGGCGCTGCTGGCGCTGCCGGCCGCCTACGCCGTTCTGATGAGCGCCGACTATCGCCGCCGCCGGATGATGGTGTTCCTCAATCCCTGGGAGGACCCGCTCGGCGACGGCTTCCAGGTGATCCAGTCGCTCATCGCGGTCGGCACCGGCGGCGTGTTCGGCCGCGGGCTGATGAACGGCGTGCAGAAGCTGTTCTACCTGCCGTATCCGCACACCGATTTCATCTACTCGGTGATCGGGGAGGAGCTGGGGCTGACGGGGGCGACCGTGATCCTCGCCTGCTTCTGCGTCATCGCCTGGCGCGGCCTGCGGACGGCGATGCGCGCGCCCGATCGCTTCGGCGCGTTCGTCGCGCTCGGGGTCACCGCGATGATCACCGTGCAGGCGTTCTTCAACATCAGCGTGACGCTGGGGCTGCTGCCGACCAAGGGCATTCCGCTGCCCTTCGTCAGCTTCGGCGGCTCGTCGCTGCTGGTCAGCCTGATCGCGATGGGGATTCTGCTCAACGTGTCGCAGCATGCATCGGCATCGCACGTGGTCACGACGGTGCTGGAGCCGCTGCCCGGCATGCCGGCGACGGCGGATGCGTGATGGCGGGACGCCGTGTCGTGATTGCCGGCGGGGGAACCGGCGGCCATCTGTATCCGGGGATTGCGATCGCGCGCGAGCTGCTGGAGCGCGATCCGCAGGCGACGGTGAGCTTCGCCGGCACGGCGCGCGGCATCGAGTCGCGGGTGATTCCGCTCGAGGGGTTCGCGCTCGATCTGCTGCGCAGCGCCGGGCTGAAGGGAAACTCGGGGCTGGCGGTGCTGCGCGGGTTGGCGCTGCTGCCGCTCAGCGCGATGGACGCCTGGCGGATTCTGTCGCGGCGGCAGCCGCAGGTGGTGATCGGGGTCGGCGGCTACAGTTCCGGGCCGGTGGTGCTGCTTGCGGCGCTGCGCCGCATTCCGACCCTGCTGGCCGAGCAGAACGCGGTGCCGGGGCTGACCAACCGCCTGCTCTCCTGGGTGGTCAGCGCGGCGGCGGTGTCGTTCGAGTCGACGGTGTCCTACTTCGGAAGGAGGGGCTTTGTCGCAGGCAACCCGGTACGGCGCGAGTTCTTCGAACCTTCGGACGGCGAGCCACGCAGGTTGGAGCCAGGAAAGGCACGGGTCCTAGTCTTTGGCGGCTCCCAGGGCGCGCACGCGATCAACCTGGCCATGGTGGCGGCGGCGCCGCGGCTGGCAGCCGATGGCGGCGTGGAGGTCACGCATCAGACAGGAGAGCGCGATGTGGAGCTGGTCCGGAACGCCTATCGCGACGCGGGGCTTCCGGCCAGGGTGGAACCGTTCCTCTACGCCATGCACCGGGAAATGACGGAGGCCGACGTGATCGTCGCGCGCGCCGGCGCGACGACGATCGCAGAGCTGACGGCGGCCGGCCGCGCGGCGATTCTCGTGCCGCTGCCGACCGCGACCGACGATCACCAGAAGAAGAATGCCGAGGTGCTGGCGCGCGCCGGCGCCGCGGAGGTGATCGAGCAGCAGGATCTGACCGGTCCCGGATTGGCCGAGCGGCTGCTGGCGTTGACGCACGACCCGGAAGGGCGGGCCCGGATCGCCGCCGCGGCGCGCCGGTTCGCGCGCCCCGACGCCGCGCGCACGATCGTCGATCGGGCGCTGGCGCTGTGCCGCGGCTCCGGCGGCCGAAGCGAGGCGGACGCATGCTAGGCCGGACGCGCCGCATCCATTTCGTCGGGGTCGGCGGCATCGGCATGAGCGGGATCGCCGAGCTGCTGGCAAACCTCGGCTACGAGGTCAGCGGATCGGACGCAAAGAACTCCGAGATCACCGACCGCCTGGCGCATCTCGGCGTGCGCATCGCCAAGGGACACGCCGCCGCCAATGTCGGGCGCGCCGACGTGGTGGTGGTGTCGTCGGCGATCCAGCCGGGCAATCCCGAGGTCGAGGAGGCGTCGCGGCGGGGCATTCCAGTGATCCCCCGCGCCGAGATGCTCGCCGAGCTGATGCGCCTGCGCTACGGGATCGCCGTCGCCGGCGCGCATGGCAAGACGACGACCACCTCGATGGTGGCGGTGGTGCTCGAACGGGCGGGGCTGGACCCGACAGCGGTCATCGGCGGCCGCCTGAGCGCCTTCGGCAGCAATGCCCGCCTCGGCAAAGGGGAATACATGGTCGTCGAGGCGGACGAGAGCGACCGATCGTTCCTGAAGCTGACGCCGTCGATTGCGGTGATGACCAATATCGATCGCGAGCACATGGAGAGCTACGGCACGTGGGAGGCGCTGCAGCAGGCGTTCGTCGACTTCGCCAACCGGGTGCCGTTCTACGGATCGGTCGTCGCCTGCGTGGACGACGCGGCGGTCGCTGCGCTGCTGCCGCGGCTCGTGCGGCGCGTGATCACCTACGGGTTCGGCGGGAGCGGCGCCGCGATCCACGGCGACGAGATGGCGTTCGAGGCGTTCGGATCGCACTGCCGGGTCGTGAGCCGCACCGACGCCGGTGAAACCGTACTGGGCACACTGCGGCTGCGCGTACCCGGCCGGCACAACCTGCTCAACGCGCTCGCCGCGGTTGCGGTCGGGCTCGAGATCGGCATTACGTTTCCGCAGATCGCCGCCGGCCTCACCGCGTTCGGCGGCGCCGACCGGCGCTTCCAGCTGCGCGGCGAGGTGCGAGGCGTGATGGTGGTCGACGACTACGGCCACCATCCCACCGAGATTGCCGCGGTGATCGCAGCGGCGCGCGCCGGGCTCGACCGGCGCGTGGTGGTGGTGTTCCAGCCGCATCGTTATACGCGGACGCGCGACCTGCTGCAGGAGTTCGGGACTGCGCTCTCCGCCGCCGACGAGATCGTGCTGACCGATGTCTATCCCGCCGGGGAGACGCCGATCGCCGGCGCCACCGCCGAAGCGGTGGAAGCCGAGGTCCGTAAGAGCGGCCGGCCGGTGCGCCTGGTGAAATCGCTCGCCGACGTGCCTGCCGCGATCGCCCAGGTGGCGCGCCCCAACGACCTGGTGATCACGCTCGGCGCGGGTTCGATTGGCACTGCCCCCGATCGCATTCTGGAGGCGCTCGATGCCAGGGGTTAAGGCGGTACCCGAGAAGAACTTCCGTCGCGCCCGGGTGCGTCCCGGCAGCCGGCGTGCCGGCGGCTGGGGGGCGGCGGGGTGGCGCGCCGGCCGCTGGACGATCGCGATGCTGGCGGTCCTCTACGCGGCTTACCGGGGCGGCGCGCTCGTGCTGCAAGCCTCGGGTCTGCAGGTGCGCCGGATCAGCGTGCACGGCAACGTCCGGCTGTCGAGCGGGGAAGTCGCCGCGATTGTCGACGGGCTGCGCGGCACCAACATCCTGACCGCCGATCTGCCGGCCTTCCGGCGGCGGCTGCTGGAGTCGCCGTGGGTCGCCGACGTCGCGCTGCGCCGCGTGCTGCCGTCGACCGTCGAAGTGTTCGTGTCGGAGCGGCGGCCGATGGGGCTGTGCCGTCTCGGCAGCACGCTCTACCTCGTCGATCCGCGCGGCACGGTGATCGACGAGTTCGGGCCGCAGTACTCGGAATTCGATCTGCCGATCATCGACGGGCTCGTCGCGCCGCCGGGCAATGGCCAGCCGACGATCGACGACGGACGGGCCGATCTGGCGGCGCGCGTCATCGATGCCCTGGCGCCGCGCAAGGACCTGGCGCGGCGCGTCTCGCAGATCGACGTCCACGATGCGCACGACGCGGTCGTCCTGCTCGACCACGACACCGCGATGCTCCACCTGGGCGAGGACCGGTTTCTCGAGCGCCTGCAGTCGTACGTGGAGCTGGCGCCGGCCCTGCGGCAGCGCGTGCCCGACATCGATTACGTGGACATGCGGTTCGACGAACGGGTTTACGTCCGGCCCACGGATGAGAAGAAGCGGTAGGGTGGGCCTTCAGGCCCGCCGGGGAGACAAACGTGGCTCGTAAAGAACGCTACCTGGTCGGACTCGACGTCGGTACGTCGAAGATCGCCGCGATCGTCGGCGAGATGACCGACGACGGCGGCCTCGACATCATCGGGCTCGGGCTTGCCGACTCGAAGGGGATCCGGCGCGGCGTCGTGGTCAACCTCGAGGCGGCGGTGGAATCGATCAAGAAGGCCATCGACGAGGCCGAACTGACCGCCGGCGTCGAGATCGATTCCGTCCACCTCGGACTGTCCGGGGCGCACGTCAAGGCGTTCAACAGCCGGGGCGTCGTCGCGGTGGCTGGAAAGAACCGCGAGATCACCCGCGAGGACGTCCGCCGCGCGATCGACGCCGCCAAGGCGGTGGCGCTGCCGAGCGGCCGCGAGATCCTGCACGTGCTGCCGCAGGACTTCGTCGTCGACGAGCAGGACGGCATCGGCGCGCCGGTCGGCATGACCGGGACCCGGCTCGAGGTCAACGTGCACATCGTGACCGGCAGCGCCTCGTCGACGCAGAACATCGTGGCCTGCGTCAACCGCGCCGGCGTCGCGGTGCTGGACAGCGTGCTCGAGCAGCTCGCGGCGAGCGAGGCGGTGCTCACCGACGACGAGAAACAGCTCGGGGTCGCGGTGGTCGACGTCGGTGGCGGGACCACCGATTTCGCGATCTTCGAACGCGGCAGTATCTGGCACACCGGGGTGGTGGCGATCGGAGGCGATCACTTCACGAACGACATCGCGGTCGGACTGCGCACGCCGATCCCCGACGCCGAGCGAATCAAGCGGCGCTGCGGCTGCGCGCTGTCGGCGATGGTCGACGAGGACGAGACGATGGACGTGCCGAGCGTCGGCGGCCGCAAGCCGCGGGTGATGGCGCGGCGGATCCTCTCGGAGATCCTGCAGCCGCGCGCCGAAGAGATCTTCCACCTCTTGTGGGACGAGATCCGCAAGGCCGGCTTCGAGAAGTCGCTGAATTCCGGGATCGTGCTGACCGGCGGCGGGGCGATGCTCGACGGCATGGCGGAGATCGCCGAACAGATCTTCGACCTGCCGATCCGGCGCGGCGTGCCGGCCGGGGTCGGCGGCCTCGCCGATCACGTCAACAGCCCGGCCTTCGCGACCGCGGTCGGCCTGGTGATGTACGCACACAGGAATCACGTCGGTGAAGTCGCGCGTCCGGTCGGAGCCGGCGCATTCGGACGCGTGGCCGGACGGCTGCGCGGCTTGTTCAAGGAATTTTTCTGAGGGAGGACCTGATGGTCGACAAGGACGGGCTGCGGCTGAAGCTCGACGAGGAGGGACGCACGGGCGCCCGCATCAAAGTGGTCGGCGTGGGGGGCGGCGGCAGCAACGCCGTCAACCGCATGGTGCAGTCTGGGCTCGACGGCGTCGAGTTCATCATCGCCAACACCGACCTGCAGGCGCTCAAACTGAACAGCGCGCCGAACAAGATCCAGATCGGCGGCAAGCTGACCAAAGGACTCGGCGCCGGCGCCGATCCCAACGTCGGGCGCCAGGCGGCGCTCGAAGACACCGACAAGCTGATCGAGTCGCTCGACGGCGCCGACATGGTGTTCGTGACCACCGGCCTCGGCGGCGGCACCGGCACCGGCGCGGCGCCGGTGATCGCCAGCCTCGCCAGCGAGCTCGGCGCGTTGACGATCGCGGTCGTCACCAAGCCGTTCAAGTTCGAAGGCCGCAAGCGCCAGACGCAAGCCGAACGCGGGCTGGAGGAGCTGCGCGACTGCGTCGACACGGTCATCACCATCCCGAACGAGCGCCTGCTCGCGACGATCGCGCGGACGACATCGCTGACCGACGCGTTCACGACGGCCGACGACGTGCTGCGGCAGGCGATTCAGGGGATCTCCGATCTGATCCTGGTGCCGGGGCTGATCAACCTCGACTTCGCCGATGTCAAGACCATCATGGCGGGCATGGGCATCGCGATCATGGGCACCGGCACCGGCGAAGGAGAGGATCGGGCGCTGCACGCCGCCAACAACGCGATCTCGAGCCCGCTGCTCGAAGACGCCTCGGTCAAGGGGGCGCGTGGCGTGATCATCAACGTCACCGGCGGCTCGGACCTCTCGCTCGTCGAGGTCAGCGAGGCGTCGGCGATCATCCAGGAAGCGGCGCATGAAGACGCCAACATCATCTTCGGGGCCGTCGTCGATCCGAAGATGGAGGGCAGGGTGAAGATCACGGTGATCGCGACCGGTTTCGATCGCGCCGCGGTCGAGAAGCAGACGACGGCGGCGGCCGGGGTGACGCCGGTCGACCTCCAGCAGTACAGCGCCTGGCAGCAGACCGAAAAGGTGGCAGCGGTGGGCGGTGGTGGCGGGGCGCGGATCACGGTATCGCGGCGTCCGGTGCTGGAGATGCCCGTGATGGTGGCGTCGGCGGCCGCGGCCGATCCGTCGGTCGATACGTTCAGCCCGGGAGCCGAGTTCGAACCGGTGTCGCCGCTCGACGTGCCGGCGTTCCTGCGTCGCCAGAACGAATAGAAGGGCACGAAGGACGGCGAAGGGCACGAAGGACGGCGAAGGGCACGAAGAACGGCGAAGGGCACGAAGGAGCGGCGGGCGCCGGTTGCGGGTTTCGGACTGCGATGTGTCAACGGACGGGCGTCTCTGGTTGATCGTCCAACCCGGCTCGATCGACTGCGGCCTCGATGGACGGGCAGGGGGAGACATCCTCGAGTTCCGTCATGGCCTGGATCCCGCCGGACCCGTGATCGCTCGCTGCGACCGCTCGCGTCTCGACGCCGATGTGAGCGGGACCCCCTCCGGCCGCCTTGGGTCGACGCACGTGGTACACTAGGTAAATCCACGGCACGCGTGAGCGGCGCCGCCGCAGGGCTGTTTCTCGCACGACCGTTCGCATCATCGTTCACCGCGTTCACCTTTAGCCGCGTTCACCTGACGTTCACCCGCAGCTGATCCTTTATGCCGGCCCGCGCTCGAGCGGAGCGCCATCGCGACGTGCTCGCGCAGGAAGTCGGCTACGTCCGCAAGCCGCACGGCGGGCGGCTGCGCGTTGCGCTCGCGTTTCCCAACACCTACTTCGTCGGAATGTCCAACCTGGGCTTCCAGACGGTCTACCGGCTCTTCAACGAGCTGGACGACGTCGTTTGCGAACGCGTGTGCCTGCCGGGGCGCCAGGAACTGGCCGGCCAGCTCAATTCCGGTCAGCCGCTCCGCACGATCGAATCCGACACGCCGGTTCGTGATTTCGACGTCCTCGCCTTCTCGGTCTCCTTCGAGTGGGACTACACCAACGTCGTCTCGATGCTCCGCCTGGCCGGCATCCCGGTCCGCGCCGGGGCGCGCACCGCGCACGATCCGCTGGTCGTGATCGGCGGCGCGGTGACGTTCGTCAATCCCGAACCGCTCGCCCTCTTCGCCGACCTGATCGCCGCCGGTGAGGGTGAAGAGCTCATCCCGCCGCTGATCGCCGCGATCCGCGAAGCCTCCGATCGCGACGATCTCCTGCAGCGGCTCACGGCCGCGCGCGGCTTCTACGTCCCGTCGTTCTACGACGTCGACTACGGCGACGATGGGACGATCGCCGCGTTTCGCGCGAAACCCGGCACTGGTGCGCCGGCCGTGGTGAAGAAGGCGGCCGTGAAGAGCACCGATCGCCTCGACCCGCCGTCGACCCAGATCTTCACGCCCGACACCGAATTCGGCTCGCGTTTCCTGATCGAGGTCGTGCGCGGCTGCGCGAACCTGTGCCGGTTCTGCTGGGCCGGCTACAACTACCTGCCGGTGCGCGCCTTTCCGGCCGACCGCATCCTCGATCTCGCGCGTGCGGCGCGCGCGCACTCCAACCGCGCCGGCCTGGTGTCGATCGCCCTCTGCGACCATCCCGAGATCGAGCGCATCCTTCTGGGACTGATCGACATGGGCTACTCGATCTCCCCGGCGTCGCTCCGCCTCGACGACCTCACCCCGTCGATCGTCAGCCTGCTGCACCAGAGCGGCGAGCGGTCGATCACGATTGCGCCCGAGACCGGCTCGGATCGTCTGCGCCGCGTGATCAACAAGACGGTCACCAACGCGGAGATTGTCGAGAAAGCCGATCTCATCTTCGCCAACGGGATGGAGAACCTGAAGCTCTATTACATGATCGGCCTCCCGACGGAGAACGACGACGACCTCACCAGCATCCGCGATCTCACCGTGCAGCTGCGCGACGCGATGCTGCGCCACGCCCGCCCCAAAGGCCGACTTGGCCGGATCGTCGCCAGCGTGAACCCGCTGATTCCCAAGCCGGGGACGGCCTACCAGTGGCTGCCGATGGAAGATCCGGCACTGACCGATCGCAAGGGAAAGCGCCTGCGCTCGCTGGTCGCCGATCTCGACAACGTCTACTTCAACATCAAGTCAGAGCGGCACTCCTACTACCAGGCGCTGCTCTCGCTGGGCGATCGACGCGTGGCGCCGGCAATCGAAGCGGCGGAACGCAACGGCGGTAACTGGCGTGCTGCCGTCGCCGAGACCGGCGTCGACGCCGACTTCTTTATTTTTCGCGACCGCTCCGCCGATGCCGTCCTGCCGTGGGACATCATCGACGGCGGCATGAAGAGCCAGTTCTTCCGCGCCGAGTTCGACAAGGGCCTGCGCGAAGAGTGGACCCTGCCGCCGAAACGCTCCGCCGAGAACCGCAAGTTCCTGCCAGTCCTGCCGTGATCGTCACCGCGCCTTCGGGCGTCGGCCCACGCGACGGACAACGGGCAACGCCCTAGGCGACGGCCGTGCCGATCTGCTCCTCGTAGGCCGCGAGAATCGCGTCGCGCAGCTTCGTGTGGGCGGTGCTGTCGGCAATCGGGCGCAGCAGCGCGAACGAGCGGCGTTCGCCGTTGACCGAGAACGCGCGCGCCGGGAACGTGACGTTCCGCCCGTCTCCGCTTTTTCGTTCCCAGACGGCGAAGCCGACGAGCTTCAAGCCGTCGAGCAGGCCTTCGCTGAAGTGCACCTCGGCATCGGCCAGCTTGCCGGGAGGGTTGTTCCTGTCGTTGGCTACGAATTTCACGGTCATATTGCATCCAGTGGACTCTCGTCCACGGACCCCTTGCACGCCCGACGGCGGGAACCACGGCCCGCCCGGCTGACGCGACTCACTCGCCGGCGTCTGCCGCCAGGAGTTCGCCTGGACCGTGGCAAGCAGCGCACCGGCCGCGCCGTCGCGCGACGGTTCTCTCAAGCCGTTGACGCCCGGAGAGTTACTCGCCGGCGCGAAGGGCGTGCCGACCGGCGGCGGCGCCGCGCGTCATGAAGCGTTGCCGGTGGCGGGCTCGTCGTCAAACAGCAGCACCTGCGCCATGGCCAGGGCGTCGGAATGCGTGATGGTGAGCAGCGATCGACGTCCATGCATCGCTTCGAAGCGGCGCAGCGCGCCGCCACTCAGGCGCAGGCGTGGCGGGCCGCCAAAACGGAGGACCTCGATGTCTTTCCAGAGCACGCCGCGGGAGTGGCCGGTGCCGAGCGCCTTCATCGCGGCCTCTTTCGAGGCGAAACGGCCAGCCAGGCTGGGAACGGGATCGCGCTGCCGCATACAATAGGCAATCTCCGCCTCGGTGAAGAGGCGGCTGAGGAAGCGGTCGCCGTACCGCGTGAACACTTCCCGCACGCGCGGAATGTCGGTCGCGTCGAAGCCCAGTCCGATAATGGCCATCGATCCCCAGCCTACCGGCGCCTTCGAGTGGACGCAAGAACCCTGGGGTCGTGCCCTGCGCTGTCGGCGATTGCCCGCCAGGCATCTCTTCAGCTCGCGCGATCTGATGCTTCGAGACGACGCGCGGGAGTGGGCGGAGGTGGCAGCGTCGCTCGGCCTATCGGCCCGGCGGCTGCTGCTGATCACGCAAGTGCACGGCAGCACCGTGGCGATCGCCCGCCGAGGCAGTGTCGCCGATTGGAAGCGGCCCGAGGCCGACGCGATCGTCACCGACGACCCTGACGTCGGCATCGGCGTACGCACCGCGGACTGCACGCCGGTTCTCATCCACGACCCTTCGCGCCACGTCTGCGGAGCGGCGCACGCGGGCTGGCGCGGAACGGCGGCCAACGTCGTCGGCGCCACCGTCGAGGCCCTGCACCGTGAATTCGGTTCGGATCCGCGGCACCTCGTGGCCGCGATCGGCCCGTGTCTGGGGGCCTGCTGCGGCGAAGTCGGGCCGGACGTGGTGGCAGCGTTCCGGAGCGGGGGCGCCGAAGACGCGACGCTCGATGCGTGGTTCACGGCCGGAGAGGGCGATCGATCGTTTCTCGATCTCGAGCGCGCCAACCGCGACCAGCTGGCGCGCGCCGGTGTGCCGGCGGAGGCGATCTTCGCTTCCGGCCTGTGCACGAAGACGCATCACGCGCGCCTGCATTCCTACCGCGCGGCGCGCGAAACGGCCGGCCGGATGCTCGCCGCCATTCGGATCGCCGCGCCGTGACGCCCGGCAGGCCCGCCGATCGTCACAAGCGCTTGATCGCGGTCAACGCGGCGACGCGATACCCCATGCGCCGCTGATAGAAATCGCCGGCGCGCGTGTTCGCGGCGAGATATTCCAGCGAAGCGAAGGTCGCGCCGTTGCGGCGTCCCCAGTCTTCCGCGGCCTGCAGCAGCGTCGCGCCGACTCCCTGGCTCTGGCACGACGGGCTGATCGCGATCTCCACGACGTGGCAGTAGGTGATGTCGCGGTGCATGGGATCCGGCGATCGATCGAGACGAACGTCGACGAACCCGACGACGTGGTTGTCGATCACGGCCACCAGAGTCGTGGCTGTCACGCCCGGCAGGTGCTGCTGCCCCGCGCGGTAGCGTGCCGCGATCGTCGGGGCGTCGGGAATCGCGTAGCGTTCGGGATCCAGCCGGGCGTGATGATCGGCGCTCTCCAGGAACGTCCGGGCGATGGCGTCGGCGTCTTCCGGAACGGCCGGCCGGATCGTCATCGGCGGGCGGTCCTCAGGTCCGCGCTCGGCTTCGTCCATGCCGAGGTCCGACAGCCGGTCGTTCACGCTGTGGTTCCCGTTCATCTGTTTCGACGATCAGCAGCGAGTCGCGTGCAGTCGGTGCCGCTCGTTCGCGTTTACGACGCCTGGGAGGCCGCCGCGGGCACGAAGTAGAGGATCCGCTGACAGCTGTCGCACTGAATGATGCCGTCGTTACGGCGGACCTCGTTGAACATCTGCGGCCGCAGGCGGACGTGGCAGATGGTGCAGATGCCGTCCTTCGCTTCCGCGACGGAGATGCCCTGCCGCTTGGCGGAGGCGATGTCGTAGATGGCGAGCACGCGCCGGTCGATGGCGGCGACGATCGCCGCGCGCCCGGCGCCAAGCCCGTCGAGTGCCGCCTGCACCGCCGCGTGTTCCTCGTGCATCGTCTTGCGGTCGGCGGCGATGGTCTTCTGCTCGGCGGCGAGCTGGGCTTCGGAGGTCTTGATGGTCGCGGCGAGGTCGTCGGCTTCGACCATCCGCTCGAGCATGCTGTCTTCGTGTTTCTTGATCTCTCCCTGGGCGTGGGAGATTTCGTGCTGGATGGCGTGGTATTCCTGGTTGGTCTTCACCGCCATCGCCTGATCGCGGTATTTCGAGAGGCGTCCCTGGTGGACGGCGACCTCTTTGTCGATCGCGCGGCGGGCTTCCTGGTTCTCGGCGAGCCTGGCCTTGGCCTCGTCGATGCGTTGTCGTGCGGCCTCGAGGCGTTCGTCGAAGGCTTTTTCGCGGTCGGGGCCTTCCGCCAGTTTCTTCCGCGCCGCGCTGGCCTCGCTGTCGAGGCGTTGCAGCGCGATGACTCGTTCCAAATCCACGTGCATCGGTGTGTGCATTCTACATGCGGCGGGCAGAGAAGGTGGGCCCACCAGGATTCGAACCTGGAACAGGCCGGTTATGAGCCGGCGGCTCTAACCGTTGAGCTATGGGCCCAACCCATCGTACCGCAATTCCCTGTCCGCACGTCCCGTTTGACGCCTCGCGCGAGCAGGCCGTCTCCGTGTCAGGTTCCCACGCCGGGCGGCGTCTTCCAGGCGTGGAACACGGCACGGTCCTGGCGGAACGCCAGTCCCCACGCGTTCTTGCCGCGCGCGCGGTGCCAGGTCGCGCGCGCCGCCCGGTAGAGCGCCGATCGCCTCGGTGTGATCGTTTCGACGTGCGCGAACCCGACGCGCTTCAGCATCCCCACCATCGCCGCCTCGTTGGGGGCGAACCAGTTGGTCGGATCGCGATTGAGCTCGTCGTTTGGATAGAACGCCAGCGCCGGCCGGGAAATCCCGACCATGTCGACAACGGTCTCGAGAATGAGCTGTGATGCCGTGACCGCCGCGACGCGCTCGAGGGCGCCGAGCGGGTCGGGCACGTGATAGAGCACCCCGAGGAACAGCACGAGGTCAAACGTTCCGAGCGCTCCCGGCGACAGCTGCATGACATCGACGTCGGCGTCTTCGACCTTCGACGACAAGGCTTCCTTCGCCAGCCGGAATCCCGCTTTCCCGTCGCCGGTGCCCCACCCGACGCCGTGCCAGGAGTAGTAGTCGGCCGCGACGACACGGCTGGCGCCCCGGCGCTCGGCTTCGAACGAGAAGAATCCGTCCCACGCGCCGATGTCGAGCACGCTCTGTCCGGCAAGCGACGCCGGCAGCCCGATGCGCGCGAGCCGCACCGGTGTGTCGTCTGTGCCCGGCGTGATCACGCCGTTGCCGAGATCGATCGTGTGATACCAGCGGGTCCCTGCGACGCGAGCCCGAAGATCGAGCATGCGTTCCTTCGTCGCTCCTTCCTAGGTCCTTCCCTCCAGGAAGGCTTTCAGCTTGCGGCTGCGCGACGGGTGGCGCAGCTTGCGCAGCGCCTTGGCTTCGATCTGGCGGATGCGCTCGCGGGTGACGGCGAAGTTCTGGCCGACCTCCTCGAGCGTGTGCTCCGAGCCGTCGCCGACACCGAAGCGCATCTTGATGACCTTCTCTTCGCGCGGCGTCAGGGTCTTCAGCACCTGATCGGTCTGTTCTTTCAGGTTCAGGTTGATCACCGCATCCGACGGGGAGACGACCTGGCGGTCTTCGATGAAGTCGCCAAGATGCGAATCTTCCTCCTCGCCGATCGGCGTCTCGAGCGAGATCGGCTCCTGCGCGATCTTCAGGACCTTGCGGACCTTGCTGACCGGGATGTCCATCCGCTGCGCGATCTCTTCCGAGGTG